>JALYVC010000366.1 GCA_030853445.1 Actinomycetota bacterium
GACGTGGCACGCACCGTCCGTCCTGGTGGCCCCGGTCGGCGGCTTCGCCTGGGTCGGGTCACCGGGCGGGCGCACCTACTACGCCCTGCCGGCCCGACCGACCGGGTCGTTCTGGCGCAGCGACGATGCCGGCGAGACGTGGAGGGAGGCCGTGGTCCGCTGAGGCCCGGGGCCTGCCCCGGCGTCGCGCGCCGTGCGGGACGCCGAGAGCCCGGCGGACGGGAAGGTCCACCGGGCTCGTGCGACGACGAGGCTGCTCAGGCGTGACGCGACCGGAAGGGCAGCCAGACGGCGAGGCCCGTCAGGGCCATGGCGAGCGGGAAGTGGATGGCGGTGACCGCAGGGGAGTCGCCGATCAGGCTCCCGAGGTGCCCCTCGATCGCCAGGAGCACCAGGAAGACGGCCGAGCCGATGATGAGGTCGCGGCGGGACCGCAGCGTGGCCACGGCGACGACGAGGGCGGCCAGGGCCAGGGCGATGCAGACCTTCGCGCCCAGGTCGTGCACCTGCACCCATGTGTCCCGGTAGCCCTCACCCTCGCGCACGAGCAGGCCCGCCCACACCCCCTGGAGCACCACGGCCACGCCGGCCAGCACGGCGACGACGGTGTAGAGGGTGCCGCGTGCACCGAGGGTGCGGGTCGTGGGGGTGGTGTCGAAGCGGGTGGCGGTGTCTGACATGCGAGGTCCTTCGGTTGGGGCCCGTCGGGGAGGAGGAGCCGTCTCGAAGAACGCTACGGTCCGCTTTCGCATAGTTCGACCGTCGCACCCCTAAGAAGAGGTTAAATCAGACATCTCGCAGGTTCTTGGCAGCTTTCGCCACAGTGACTCAGGTCGCCGATGTCTGCGGGCGATCTCACGTGTTGGCCCCCGTCTAATGCTGTCTACCCGCGTTGGCTAAGCGTCGGCGGACTGCTCCTCGGGGGTCGCCCGCCGCACGACGATCCGCGTCCAGGCCCCGACGTAGACCCGGTCGTCCGAGTCGAGCTCGGTGCGCGGCCCCACTGCGATGGGGTCCAGCGGGAGCGGACCGGAGGCGGGCCCGACGTAGGTGCCGTTGGCCGAGCCGAGGTCCTCGACGAACCAGCGTGTGCCGTCGGTCGTGAGCTGGGCGTGCCGTCGGCTGACGCCGGTGTCGGAGGTGCAGTCGACGTCGGGCTCGATGCTGCGGCTGAGCGAGATCCGGCCGACGAGGTTGCTGCGCAGCGTCAGGGGCACGACGGTCGGCAGACCGGGCGACGGCATCGGCTCCTCGGCCTCCTGCCCGGAGTACCAGTCGGGGTCAACCCAGACCTCCGCCACCCACTCGAGGGCGATGGAGGGGGCCACCCGCGACTGCTGCGGTGTCGGCTCCGCAGCCACAGCCGCAGCCGCACCCCGCGGGAGGGCGCCGGTGGTGAAGTCGTAGCCGCAGGCCTCGCAGAAGAGAGCCTCCGGCAGGTTGGGCGTCTGGCAGTGTGGGCACTCCTGACCGCTCGGCGGAGCGGTCGCGGGCGTCAGGGCCGTGGGTGCGGAGGTCGTCGTGCTGCCCACCGGTTGTGACTGCGCGTCGATCTTCGCGCCACAGGTGTCGCAGAAGTCGTCAGCCTGTGACTGGTGTCCGTGGGGACAGATCATTTCCTCACCCGGGTCGTCTTCGTGGAGGCGGTGTCGAGCGCCATCTCGTCGAGCCGGTCGGCACCCTTCTTCAACCGGACCGTACCCTCCCGGGCGTTGTCGATCTCGACCACCTTGCGCAGGCGTGACGTCATCTCGGCGTCCCCGGCGGCGTCCGCGAGCTGCACGGCCCGGCCGAGCTTCGACGTGGCCTCGTCGTCGCGGCCGGCAGCCTTGGCCGACAGGCCGTCCTGGATGACCTGGGCGAGCTCGGCCTTGCCGGTGTAGCGCGCGACCTGGTCGTCGATGCGGGTGGTGAGCGCGTCGTCGTTCGACCAGGTGGCCTTGACCAGGGCCTGGGTCTGGATGTCGTCGCCGAGCGCGACCTGCACCCGGGCCGCCAGCTGCTCCTGCCCGACCGACTTGGCGGGCAGTCGGACGGCGACGTGGTAGTCGCGGCTCTCGTCGGCCCACGCCCCGAGCGGGAACTTCGACGTGAGGGGGTTGACCGGCGCGCGGCGCGAGGTGAGGTCCTCCAGGGTGGGGGCGACCTGCTTGACGAAGAGGGTCTGCGAGCCCTGGGGCGACCACACGCGCAGGTCGACCCCCGCCACCCCGCGAGCCATCGAGCGGCGCACGAGGCTGCTGAACTCTGCGGCCATCCCCCCCGGCGACGGGATGAGGTCGACGCTGCCCATCAGGGCCGAGGCGATCCGGCGCACCTCGTCGACCTGCCAGCGCGAGCCCAGTCCCCGGCAGTCGCACTGGAAGCGGCCGGCCGCAGCGGCGATCGACGCGGTCAGCTGGTCGGGCGACTCGTGCTCGTTGGCACCGTCGGTGAGCAGGATCGCGTGCCGCTGGGTCGCCTGGGGCACGGAGTCGAAGACCTGGGTCGCCTTGGTGAGCCACGTGCCCATGGCGGTGCCGCCGTCGGCGCGGAAGGCGGCCATGGCCGCGATGGCCTGCGACCTCGTCGCCGCGTCCATGCGGACCATCTGCTGGCCTCCGGGCACGGCATACGGGAAGACGAGGGTGCCGACGTGGTTGCCGGCGATGACGGCGAACCAGGTGCCGTCGAGGATCTCGGTCAGGGCGGCGGTGGCGGCGGCCCGACCCTGCGCGATGCCGTCGGAACCCATCGAGCCGGAGGTGTCGACGATGATGACCTCGGCGGCGTCGGCGACGCCCGAACCGGCCTGGCCGGCGTCGCGGCAGGTCACCCGCACGATCGCGTGCACGTCGGTGCCGCCGTCGGGCAGGAACTCGTTCTGGAAGACCTCGGCCGTGAACTGCGCCATCAGGGGGTGTCCTTCGTCTCGTCGGTGGCTGGGGTGGCTGGGGTGGCTGGGGTGGCTGGGATGGCTGGGGGGCAGGGGGAGCCAGCGGGGCCGGCGGGGCCGGCGGGGCCGGCGGGCGAGGTGTCACCGACGCGGGCCACCGCGACGGTGATGTTGTCGGTGCCCCCGCACGCGTTGGCCCAGTCGGTGAGGGCCCGGGCGAGCGAGATCGGATGGTGACCGGCGACCCCGAGGGCCGCCACGGTGCGGTGGACGTGCCCCTGCAGGTCGGTGGCGTCGGAGCAGTAGTTCCACAACCCGTCGCTGCACACCAGCAGCCACCCGTCGTGGTCGAGGTCGAGGTCGCCGGTGTGGGGGGTGAGGTCGTCGGGGGAGTCGACCCCGAGCCAGCGGGTGATCGCATGCGAGCCGGGGCCCGTCTCGGCCTGCTCGCGTGGCACGCCCGCCGCCATCTGCTCCTGGGCGTAGGAGTCGTCCTGACCGAGCTGGCGCGCCGGCCGCGTCGGGTCGTCGGGCACCCAGTAGGCCCGGCTGTCGCCGACGTTGCCGACGATGGCGACCCCGTCGCTGACGACGGCGGCGACGAAGGTGCACGAGGCCGGGTTGTCGACGGGCGAACGGCGCGACGCGGCCGCGGCTGCGCTGACGGCGACGACCGCCGTACGCG
>JALYVC010000377.1 GCA_030853445.1 Actinomycetota bacterium
CCTGCAGGGGCTGCTGCCGCAGCGGGCCGACTGGTCGGCCATGCGCCGGCAGCCGAGGCGCGACCTGCTGGCGGGCGTCATGGTCGGCCTGGTCGCCCTTCCCCTGGCCCTCGGCTTCGGGGCCAGCTCGGGCATGGGTGCTGGTGCCGGGCTGGTCACCGCGATCGTCGCGGGGGTCGTCGCCGCCCTCTTCGGAGGCAGCCATGTGCAGGTGAGCGGACCCACCGGCGCCATGACGGTGGTCCTGGTGCCGATCGTCGCAACCTATGGCCCCCAGGCCGTGCTCACGGTGGGTCTGCTCGCGGGTCTGGTGCTCGTGGGGCTCGCGCTGCTGCGGGCCGGGCGCTTCATCCGCTACGTGCCGGTGCCCGTGGTCGAGGGCTTCACCGTCGGCATCGCCGTCATCATCGCCCTGCAGCAGCTGCCCGCGGTGATGGGGGTCCACGTGCACGGCGAGAAGGTGACCGCACTGGCGGGCGCCGCGCTGGCCGACGGTCTCGGGGCCCCGCACTGGCCGGCGCTCGCGATCGCCGGGGCCACGGTCGCGCTCATCCTCGGCGGTGGGCGCCTGCGCCGTGGGGTGCCGTTCTCCCTCATCGCCATCGTGGTCGCCACCGGTCTCGACGCGGGCCTGCACCTGGGGGCCGAGACGATCTCCAGCATCCCGTCGTCGATCCCCGCGCCGCGGATGCCCTCGCTCGACCACCTGGGGCAGCTGCTCGTGCCGGCGGTCGCGGTCGCCGCGCTGGCCGCTCTCGAAAGCCTGCTGTCGGCGTCGGTGGCCGACGGGATGAGCGTGGGCCAGCGCCACGACTCCGACCGCGAGCTCTTCGGTCAGGGACTGGCCAACATCGCCTCGCCGATCTTCGGTGGCATCCCTGCGACGGCGGCCATCGCCCGCACGGCCGTCAACGTGCGCGCCGGTGCGACCTCACGGGCTGCTGCGGTCGTGCACGCCCTGGTGCTCCTCGTCATCGTGCTGGTGGCGTCCAGGTGGGTCTCGATGATCCCGCTCGCGGCGCTCGCAGGCGTGCTCGTGGCGACCGCGGTCCAGATGGTGCGGGTCTCGAGCGTCAGGGTCCTGCTGCGCTCGACGCGCGGCGACGCCGTGGTGCTGGTCGTCACCGCCGTCTCGACCGTCGCCCTCGACCTCGTCACCGCGGTCGTCCTCGGGCTCGTCGTCGCTGGTGGCTTCGCGCTGCACCAGGCGGCCCGCGCAGCGAGCCTGCAGGAGAGCCCCCTCGATGCGTCGGGCACGTCGGGGCACGACGGTGAGGAGCGGTCGCTGCTCGACGAGCACGTCGTGGCCTACCGCCTCGAGGGACCGTTGTTCTTCGCCGCCGCACACGACTTCCTGCTCGAGCTCTCCGACATCAGCGACGTGCGGGTGGTGGTGCTGCGCATGGGGCACCTGAGCGCCATCGACGCCACCGGTGCCGCGGTCCTGGCCGACACGATCCGTCGGCTCGAGAGCCGCGGCGTCACGGTGATGCTCTCGGGGGTCAAGCCCGTGCACGAGCGGGTGCTCACCCAGCTGGGGGTCTACGGCGAGCTGACGCACGAGCGGCACCTCTTTGCCAGCACCCCCGAGGCGATCGCGCACGCCCGGGTGCACGCGGCCCGGGTGGGCCACGTCCCGGGAGATCCGGTGGCGACCGGCCCGGGTGCTGTCCAGCGTCCGACCTGAGCCGCTACGTCACTCAGAGCGGGGTCAGCGCCCACGGCCCGCGGTGAAGGCCGTGAGCACCGCTGCCATGTCGTCGGCACCGTGACCGGCCTCCGAGGCTGTGGCGAAGACCGCACGGAGCGCGTCGAGCACGGTCGTGTCCACCCCCGACCCGGTGGCCGCGTCGGTGATCACGCCGAGGTCCTTGCGGACCCCGTCGAGCGCGAACGAGGGCGTCCAGTCGCCGCTCATCATCGCCTTGCCCTTGACGTGTGCGTACGGCGTGTCGACCGCGCCACCCTCGATGGCCTCGAGGAAGAGCGCAGGGTCGACCCCGAGGCCCTGGGCCAGCGCCACCGACTGGGCGACGGCGGCCGTCACCGAGGCGACCCAGGCGTTGCAGACCAGCTTGACCGATGTCGCGGCGCCGAGGTCGTCACCGGCGGACACCCTGCGCGAGCTGATGGCCTCCAGGGCCGGCCCCACGCGCCGGAGCAGTGACGGGTCGCCGGCGGTGAGGAGCACGAGCTGGCCGTTCTCGGCCGGTGCCCTGGTCCCCAGCATCATCGCCTCGACGAACGGCAGCTGCGCCTGCGCCGCGCGGGCCGCGGCCGCCCGGGTGCCCTCCACCCCGATGGTGCTCGCCTGGACCACGACGGGCTCGCCGGCGTGCTCGGGGGCGTCGGCCGTGGCGTCCGCGATCTCGTCGAGGGCCGCCAGGACCGAGTCGGCGTCGAAGAGGGTCAGGATGACGACCTCGGCACCGGCGACCGCCTCGGCGACCGATCCGGCCACGGAGGCCCCGTCGTCCGCCAGGGCCTGCGCCTTGCTCGCGGTGCGGTTCCACGCGGTGACGGTGTGACCCTCACGCAGCAGGCTGTGGACCACGCCCGTGCCCATGATCCCGGTGCCCAGGACGGTGACCTTCATCTCGTGGTTCTCCCTCTCGCCGCGGGGGCCGTGGCGCGGCCCGCTCCCTCGCGACAGCACTGCCGTCACGGCGGCTATTCCGCGGGCCGGCGGCCCGTTCGGCGTCGTCGCTGCTCCCGGCATACGGTGTGGTCATGCTCTTCGCCTTCTCCGTCGCCCCCGCTGTCGCCGCCGACGAGACCGGATCGGTCCATGACGCCGTTGCTGCCGCGGTCGAGGTGGTGCGGGCCAGTGGCCTGCCCCACCGCACCGACGCGATGTTCACGACGATCGAGGGCGAGTGGGACGAGTGCCTGGCCGTCGTCAAGGGCGCCGTCGACGCGGTGGCGGCCGTGAGCCCCCGGGTCTCGCTCGTGCTCAAGGCCGACCTGCGGCCGGGGTTCGTCGGTGAGATCGACGGCAAGGTCGAGCGTCTGGAGCGGGCGCTCGAGGCGCGCGCCTCAGGTGGCTGAGCACGCGCCACCGCTGGTCGCGCACCACGCCACCTTGAGGGTGGAGCACCACGACGACGACTGCTGCGTGCTCACCGCGCTCGACCAGGACGGGTCGGTGGTGGGTCTCGCCAGTGGGGGAGCCAGCCGCGACGACGACGCACCCACGGCCTGGGAGCTCTACACCATCAACGTCCAGCAGCCCTCCCAGGGCAGCGGGCTGGCGCACGACCTGTTGGTCGAGGTGCTCGGCGACCGCCCCGCGTCGGTCTGGGTGCTCACGGCCAACGGCCGTGCGCAGTCGTTCTACCGACGCCACGGGTTCCTCCCCGACGGCGCCACCCGGCCGCACGAGGGCAGTGGCGCCCCCGAGCAGCGGATGGTGCGCACGGGTGCACCACCGTCGGGTTCGGGCGGTCGCTGATTGGGGCTTGCGCACACGCCTGTGTCATGGTTGATCGGCCGTCTGACCGTGCGACCGGGCCGCGCCCCTCACGCCTGGAGCCCGTCGCCTCGCCCCGAAGGACCCCTCGCCCGTGATTCTCGCCCGTCGTGTCGCCGTCGCCGCTGCCACCCTCGTCGGCCTCGTGGTGGCCGTGCTCGGCCTGTGGCTCGCCGTCGTGCTCGGTCCGAGTGGCACCGCGAGCTTCACTGCTCGAGCGACCGGGCCCGTCGTGGTCGGCGCCGACGTGCTCGGTGGGCTCGACGTCCCGGTGACCGTCAGTGCCCACCGGGGCGAGGGTGACGCCGACGGTGTCTTCCTCGGTGAGGCCCGCTCCAGCGAGGTCGCCGACGTCGTCGGAGGCAGCAGGGTGCTGCGGGCGACCGAAGCCCGCTTCCCGGCCCGGGTGCTGGACCTGCTCCCCGCAGGCTCGGGCGTCCTCGTCGACCCGAGCGGCCTCGACGTGTGGCGCGCCACCGGCCGGGGCACGCTCGAGGTGACCGACGCCGGGTCCGATGCTGTCCTGGTCGCCCCGACGAGCAGCGACCCCGTGACGGTCGTGGTGACCCGGCAGCACTCCACGTGGTTCCTCGAGGCGGTGGTGGCCGCGGCGGTGGGCGTCATCGTGGCGGGAGCCGCCGGTTGGTGGCTCGTGCAGCAGCTCGGGCACCTCGTGCCTCTCGGCCGCCCGGGAGCCCGGCGCCCCCGAGACCCCTCACCAGGAACCACCCCGACCCCGGAGTCCTCGTCATGACCGTCCTCTGCGCCCACCCCCACCTGCGGCGACGCCTCCTACGCGCCGGCAGCAGCGCGGTCGTCGCGGCCACGGCGGCCGTACTG
>JALYVC010000407.1 GCA_030853445.1 Actinomycetota bacterium
CGCCAGCCCCCAGACCGCGAGGACCGACCCACCCAGGCGGGCCGCACGCAGCACCGCCCGGCGGGAGGGCCGGCCGGCTGGCGGCGGGACGGCGGGAGACATGCGGGCAATGCTGTCAGGTCAGCAGGCCGGTGTGGACAACTCTGGCGCAGATGCGCCGAGTAGTTGGTCACGCCGCACGCTCGTTAGAGTAGGTGCACCGCACCCCTGTTCGGACCGCCCCTCTCGGGTCGTCCCGTGGTGGCGGTGACATTCGAGAACAGGAGGCTGACATGGTGGACGACCAGGTGAGGTCGGCGCTCGTGGGCCCCCTCGCGGAGCTGGGTCTGGTGCTCGACGACCTGAGCATCGTGCCGACCGGACGTCGGCGCGTGGTGCGGGTCGCGGTGGACCGTGACCTGCGCGACGTCGACGCCGCCGACTCCACGAGCACCGTGCCGCCGCTCACGCTCGACGAGGTCGCCGAGGCGACCCGTCTAGTGAGCGACGTGCTCGACGGCACCCACGCGAGCGTGCAGCGCGAGGGTGACGGCGCCGCGACCGGCGCTGGTGACGGGGGAGACGACCTGATGGGGACGGCTCCCTACACGCTGGAGGTGAGCTCGCCCGGACTGGACCGCCCGCTGCGCGGCTACCGCGCCTTCCGGCGCAACGTCGGTCGGCTCGTCGCCTTCGGGCTCGGGTCCGAAGGCGTGCTGACCGCCCGACTGCTGTCGGTCACCGACGCCCCGGACGGGGCCACGGCGCTCGTCGAGGTGCCGGCCGCCAAGAAGCAGCCCGCCAGCCGGCGTGAGCTGCGCCTCGACGAGGTGGCCACGGCCAGGGTGCAGGTCGAGTTCAACCGACCCGCTGCGAGCGACGAGGCGTCCTCCGCCGAGACGTCCGCCGACGACACCGACGACACGGACGACAACGACGACAACGACGAGGAGACCGACGATGGACATTGACCTCGCTGCCCTGAAGGCCCTGGAGCGTGAGCGCGAGATCAGCCTCGACATCCTCATCCCGGCGATCGAGCAGGCCCTGCTCGTGGCCTACCACCGCACCGACGGGTCGCAGCGGCTGGCCCGGGTCGAGCTCGACCGCAAGACCGGCCACGTGGTCGTGCTCGCCCGCGAGGAGGGCGAGCTGCTGCCCGCCGAGGAGGGCGAGCGGCCGGTGCGGGCCGAGGCCGGCCCCGAGTTCGACGACACCCCCCACGGCTTCGGCCGGGTGGCGGCGTCGACCGCCCGCCAGGTGATCGTTCAGCGGCTGCGCGACCTCGAGGAGGAGGCCATCCTCGGCGACTTCCGCGGCCGCGAGGGCGACATCGTCTCCGGTGTGATCCAGCAGAGCGCCAACCCGCAGCACGTGCTGGTCGACTTCGGCACGGTCGAGGGCATCCTGCCCCTGGCCGAGCAGGTGCCGGGGGAGAGGTACCGCCACGGCGAGCGCCTGCGGTGCTACGTCGTGAGCGTCAAGCGCGGCCCGCGAGGCCCCCAGATCGGGCTCTCCCGCTCGCACCCCAACCTCGTGCGCTCGCTCTTCAAGCTCGAGGTGCCCGAGATCGCCGACGGCACCGTCGAGATCGCGGCCCTCGCCCGCGAGGCGGGGCACCGGACCAAGATCGCCGTCCACGCCAAGGTCTCCGGGGTGAACGCCAAGGGCGCCTGCATCGGGCCGATGGGCGCGCGCGTGCGGGCGGTCATGACCGAGCTGCAGGGCGAGAAGATCGACATCGTCGACTACGAGGTCGACCCACGGGCCTTCGTGGCGGCCGCGCTGTCGCCGGCGCGGGTGCAGTCGGTCGAGGTGGTGGACGCCGCCATGAAGGCGGCCCGGGTGATCGTGCCGGACTACCAGCTGTCGCTCGCCATCGGCAAGGAGGGGCAGAATGCCCGGCTTGCCCACAAGCTGACGGGTTGGCGGATCGACATCCGGTCCGACACCGCGCCCCCGGCCGGCCTTGACGAGGCTGCGCCTCAGGGGGAGTAGAGTCGGGTGTGACCGATCGGACTGGACTCCGTGCTCGGCAGCCCCTCACACCCCAGCGGATGTGCCTGGGATGTCGCCGCAGGGATAGCCGGTCGGTACTCCTGCGGATGGTTGCGACCGTGGAGGACGGTGGAGACGTCGTCCTCACCCCCGACCCGGCCCGTTGTCGGTCTGGGCGGGGTGGTTGGCTGCATCCGAGCACCGACTGCTTCGAGCAGGCCGTGCGCCGCAGGGCGTTCACCCGGGCCCTGCGCCTGGCCTCCGGGCCGGATGTCAGACCCGTGAGGGAGCACCTCGACCAGCTCGAGGGCGTCCTCGCCGCACCACCTCCGGTCCCACCAGCGCACCGGAGCGACGAACACCAACCAGAACGACCACCAACCGAAAGCGGGTCAGACGCTGATGAGCACCCGATGAGTACTCAGCGATGAACAAGCTTTAATCCGGTCTGCCTGCAGAGACTTCTCTGGGGTCGGACCACCCAGAGAAGGAGAAACGTGGCCAAGGTCCGTGTCTACGAGCTCGCCAAGGAGCTCGGTGCAGAAAGCAAGACCCTCCTCGCGTGGCTGAAGGAGGAGGGCGAGTTCGTGCGCTCTGCCTCGTCCACCATCGAGGCTCCCGTCGTCCGTCGGACGAAGGACAAGTTCCCCACCGAGCTGCGATCGGGTGCTGACGCCCCGGCCGACGCCCCGACCCCCTCGGCCGCACCGTCGGCCCGCCCGGGTCCGGCGCCAGCCCCGTCTGCCCCCGCAGCCCCGGCGG
>JALYVC010000429.1 GCA_030853445.1 Actinomycetota bacterium
CGACCCGATGTTGGTCCGCGACGGTCGGCGACCCGCTTGCGCCACCGACACCATCAGAGCCACATCAGAGCCCACCCTTGGCCGCCCCTCCTGCTCCGAGAACGGCGGTATGGCACCCTTCCTGATATTCACTGAATTGGCATCATATATCTATACTGCAACCACCACGAGCGATGGGAATCTTCTCTGATTCACCCAGCTGCCGCCCGAGAAAGGTCTACGTTCGGACGCGTCGGGGGTGCTTTCGTTGCCCACGACTTCCTTACCCGCATCGGCGTCGCCGTTGCGGGCAGCGTCCTCGGGAATCAAGAGGGACAGTCATGGGCATCGACGGCCAATCTGCGGGAATTGAATCGTCACGCCGCGGGGGCGCGGGGAACGTTTCCCCCCGGACTCGTCGGTCTCGCAGGCGCGCGTCGCGCGGTCGGGGAGGCGGGTTGGGGAGGCGCTGTCTGCCGGGGCCAGTGACAGTCACGGCCCTGGCCCTGGCCCTGGGCGCGGCGGCGACCGTCGTCGCGCCGGTCTCAGCCGGCGCCGCTGTCACCCCGGTCGCCACCGCGGGGGATCCGGCGACAGAGGGTTCGTGGACGCTGCCGTTCACCCCGGCTGGACCCGCCTCCCGGGTGATTGGGGTACACACCGTCCTGCTGCACGACGGCAAGGTCCTCACGTTCGGCAACCTGCGACCGACGGTGGCCTACGTCTACGACCCGGGGACCGGGGCAACCACCGAGACCGACCCGCCAGCCGACGTCGAGTGCGGAGGGATGACCGCTCTCGAGGACGGGCGTGTCCTCGTCGTCGGCGGCCACGGCAAGAAGAACACCGGCGTCGACAACATCACCCTCTTCGATCCCACCACCCTGACCTGGACCCCCCAGCCGACAGGCCTGTTGGGCCGCTACTACCCCACCACCACCCGGCTGCCGGACGGGCAGGTACTCATCAGCGGCGGCTTCACCACCACCGGCGCCAACAACACCAACGTCGAGGTGTACACCCCGCCGCCAGCCGGCAGCAGTATCGGGACGATCAGGAACGTGGGACAGCACCTGGGCGGTCTCTACCCGCACCAGTGGGTGCTGCCCAACGGGACAGTCTTCGAGGAGACGTCCCGCTCGACGTCGATCCTCGACCCGGCCACGTGGACCTGGAGGAGCCTGCCCAAGCCCGTCACCAAGCACAAGAGCGGGGAAGGCGCCGTCCTGCTCCCCGGGCCGACGTCGGGATCCACGACCGCGGCCCTGATCGGGGGAGGGGACAGCACCGCGGCCACGGCAGGTGTCGAGTCGCTCGATGCCGACGCGTCCCCCGCCAGCTGGACCCGGCTGCCCTCCCTCCCACAGGGTCGGGCGCACATGAGCCCGGTCCTGCTTCCCGATGGCTCGGTCCTCGGGGTCGGCGGCAACTCGCAGGGTCTCTTCCTCCAACCGCAGTACAGCACCCTGCGCTACGTGCCAGGCTCGAGCAGCTGGACCACCTTGGCGTCGCAGGCCGAGCGGCGAGGCTACCACTCGTCGGCGGTCCTGCTGCCGGACGGACGAGTCTTCTCCGCCGGGGACACCGGTGCCGGCGGCGGCGGCAACGCCGACGAGATCTACTCTCCGCCCTATCTTTTCCAGGGCCCCCGGCCCACGATCACCGCTGCGCCCACCCAGGCCGGCCACGGCGCCAGCTTCGTCATCGACACCCCCGACGTCAACAGCCGTGCCATCCTCATGGAACCAGGAGCGGCCACCCACACGGTCGACTTCAGCGAACGCCACATCGAGCTCAACGTCACCAACCGGTCGTCGTCGGGCATCACCGTCTCCGTCCCCTCCGCCACCGTCGCCCTCACCGGCTACTACATGCTGTTCCTCGTCGACAGCACCGGCGTACCGTCGATCGCGACCTGGATCCACCTCGGGTAGACCGCCCCCTCGGACTCGCTGGTGTCAACCCGTCGCAGCACAAGAGGGGGTGGCGCTCGGTCCCGTCGGCCAGCGCACCCCCTCGTCCGGCCGAGCGGGTGGATGCCGTGACCAACGCCCGATCAGCTCATCTCGGCGCGGCGCCGGGTCAACCCCCAAGCCACGCGGTTCCGAGCGCCCGACGGAGCCTTCCGCGGTCGTGGCTCGCGCCATCGACCCCTGTGCGCCGGGGCATTGAGCGGTCGCTGGCTGCTCACCGGCCGGCCCCACGACGCTGCGCTACCCTCCGTGCGGTTCGTCGTGCTGCTGTGCTCGTGCACCCTCGCCCGGCCCGCGGCGCTCACCGGGGCGGTGCTCCGAGCTCTCGACACCACACCCCGAAGATCGACCGGAAGAGTGACGCGCCGTCAGGGGCCGCAGCCATCGGGCCTCGTAGGCACCGATGGCGAGCTCGTAGGGCGACGGCGTCCAGACCGTGTCCGGTGAACAGGTCCGCGACGAGGCAGAGCGCAACCGCGAGGCGGCTGCGTCCGTCGGGATCGTCCGCAAGACGGGCCAGAACAAGGGCCAGACGATCCGCGTGCTCGGGCCGCGACGCGTCGTCCTGATGTCGTCGGCCACCGCCGCTACGTGGAGGTCGGTGCACAGGGACCGAGCCGACGGCGACCTCGGCTGAGCAGCTCCTGGGGGCGGTCACTCGCCGGATGGCGAGGTCGATGGGAGACATGACTCAGACCTCGTACTGGCGGCGTGTGGATGGTCATCTCAGTTCAGGATGAGTCACGGGGACAGCGCTACTGACCCGCACGTTCGTCCAGCACAACCGCACAGCGCACAGACCTCCCTCCTGCGCGACTACCTCGACTGACGATCTTCCGCGGCCAGGGCGCTGACGGAAGGCCAGGCACCCACTCGGGCACCCGGCCTCCAGCCAAATGGGCGTAGGGGGCCGACTAGGTTTGCACCATGTCTGCACACATCGACCCGGTCGACCCCTACGAACGGCAGCGTGTCGACGTCCTCGCCACAACGATGGCTTACGTCG
>JALYVC010000435.1 GCA_030853445.1 Actinomycetota bacterium
CGACGGTTCTCCCTCGGTCGCGCGGCACCTGGCTGACCCGGAGGTGCACGGCGTGCCCGAAGGCCAATGGTGGCCGCCGCCGGCTCTCGACCCCGAGTGGGTGGATCGGCATGGGGACGAGGTCGACCTGGTGCACCTGCACTTCGGGTTCGACGCGTCCTCACCCGAGGAGCTTGTTCGCTGGTGCGACGCCCTGGACGCGCACCGCATTCCCCTCGTGCTGACCGTCCACGACCTGGTCAACCCCCACTTCACCGACCAGCGGGTCCATCTGGAGCGGCTGGACGCCCTCGTGTCGAGAGCCGAGCACGTCATCACCTTGACCCCGACCGCCGCCCGTCGGATCGCCGAACGGTGGGGGCGACGGGCGACGGTCCTGCCGCACCCGCACATCGTCCCCCTCGACGACCTGGACCTGCCGAGCGGACGGGATCCGAGCCGCTTCGTCGTCGGCCTGCATCTTAAGAGTCTGCGCGCCAATGTCGTTGCGGCACAGCTTATTCCGTCGCTCATCACGGCTCTCGACGGACTGGTCGGTGCCGTACTGGCCGTACACCTGCACCGCGAGGTCCTCGATCGCGACCATCCCCGTCACGATCCCGAACTGGTCGCCGTCCTCGGCGAAGCGGCCGCCTCGGGAGTCCTCGACCTCACGTTGCACGACCTGTACAGCGACGACGAGCTCTGGTCCTACCTACGGTCCTTGGACCTGTCCGTGCTGCCCTACGCGTTCGGCACCCACTCGGGGTGGGTCGAGGCGTGCCATGACCTCGGCACCGCGGTGTTGGCGCCCAGGACGGGACTGTGGACCGAACAGCAGGACTGCCACACCTACGGATGGCCGCCGGGCGGCGCGCCGGACGACGCCGACATCCGCCGGGCTGTGCTCAACGCCTACGACTCGCGAACGCCGCTGCAGGCGACCCGAGAGGAGCGTGACCGGCAGCAACGGGAGGTGGCGGCCGCCCACGAGCAGATCTACCGATCGGTGGTGCGCGACACCACGGCGCGGTGGGCCGGTACGGAGCCCGCGTGACTGGCGTGATCGGGTGGTACGCCCACCACGTGGGGGCTGGACACATCGCTCGCGCGGGACTCGTCGCCAGCCTGATGCGTACGCCGGTAGTCATCCTCAGCTCGACCCCCCGGCCAGACGACTGGCCCGCCGACCGCTGGGTCGACCTGCCCCTCGACGACTCACCTGAGGGACGCGATCACGACGCCGGTGGGGTGTTGCATTGGGCACCGCTCGGGCACCGAGGTTACGGGGAGCGGATGGCGCTCATCGCAGCCTGGGTCGGCTCCGCCCGCCCACGGCTGATGGTTTCGGACGTGTCGGTCGAGGTGACCCTCCTCGTCCGGGCCCTCGGGGTGCCCGTGGCGACCGTCGTCATGGCCGGAGACCGTCGCGACCGGCCGCACCAGCTCGCCTACGACGCGGCGAGCTGGCTCTTCGCCGCGTGGCCGGCGGCCGTTCAACCCGTGCTGGGGTGGCATTCCGACTGGACGGCCAAGACGATTTATCTGCAGGGCTTTTCGCGTTTCGACGCGCTCGTCGCCTCGCCGGCTCCGGGGGAGCGACGGGTCGCCGCCCTCTGGGGTCGTGGTGGCTCCTCGGTCGGGCCGCTGGACTTCGCCGCCGCGGCCGTAGCGACACCGGCCTGGTCGTGGGTCGTCTGTCAGGAGGACGACCCCACGTTGCTGTGGGAGATCCTGCAGTCGAGCGACGTGGTGGTGTGCCATGCCGGGCAGAACGTCCTCGCCGAGGTCGCGGCGGCGCGCCGACCGGCAGTCGTCATCCCCGAGGCGCGCCCGCATGACGAACAGCATCACCTCGTCCGAGCGTTGGCGTCGCTCGGCCTCGGCCATGGGCTCACTGGCTGGCCGATCGCCACGGACTGGCCTCAGCTGCTCGCGCACGCGACGCCCGTGGCGCCGGCCGACTGGTCGCGCTGGTCGGACGGCCACGGGGCCGAACGGTTCGGCGCCATCCTCGACCAGCTCGCCGCCCAGGGCGCCGCGTGACGTCACCGCGGGTTGCCGTC
>JALYVC010000448.1 GCA_030853445.1 Actinomycetota bacterium
GGCCAGCAGGGCCGCGAGCTGCAGCCCGGCGCCGACCCCGGTGACGGCGTAGAAGCAGGAGCTCGCCCGGTCACCGGCCCCCGGCAGGCACAGGGTCGCGCGCGTGTCGCCGACCGGCGGCCGGAGCGTGAGCATGGTGCCGGCGGCGCCGATGACCAGGCTGATCCCGGCGACGACGTAGTGGCCCAGGACGACGCGGGGGACGGCGATGTCGACGACGAGCACGACGACGGCCCCGAGGACCGGGGCGAGCACGGGCAGCAGGAGCCCCCAGTCGAAGGTGGTCACCGGCCACAGCATCCGGTTGCGCCGCTGACGCCGGCCTCGCCGACGGTGGCGCGAGCGTCGTCGGAGGTGGCGGCCATGAGGGGTCGTGGCAGCACGCCGCCGGCGATCGTGGCGGCGACGAGGAGCAGCACGACGGCCCACTCCCGCCCGCCTGCGTCACGCGGCTGTCCGGCCGCAGGCAGGGGCGTGACCCCGCGCTCACCGCTCCCGCCGACCCACACCAGGCGCAGGACCCGCAGCGCGTAGGCCGCCGCGAGGCCCAGACCGACCAGCGAGACGACGACGGCGGCGCGGAAGGCCCCGACGGGGCGGTCGCCGGCCGGCTGCCACGCGGCGTAAAGGGCGAGCAGCTCGCCCCAGAAGCCGATGAGTCCGGGCAGACCGAGCGTCGCCGCGAAGCCGACGACGAGCGACCAGCCGAGCCGTGGCGAGACGTCGCGCAGGGCCGCCCGCGCGACCTCGAGGTCGGCACTCCCCCAGCGTTCCTTGAGGCCCCCGACGACGAGGAAGAGCAGGGCCGAGACCACACCGTGGGCGATGTTGCCGAAGAGTGCCGCCTGCAGACCGGTCCACGTGCCCGAGGCGAGCCCCAGTGCCACGAAGCCCATGTGGGCCACCGAGGAGTAGGCCACGAGGCGCTTGAGGTCGCGCTCCACGAGGCAGGCCAGGCCCCCCCACACGGTGGCCACGGCCCCCACGACGGCGAGGTAGGGAGCGACGGCGGCGAAGCCGTCGGGGACCACGGGGATGACGACCCGCACGATGCCGTAGGTGCCCATCTTGAGCAGCACGGCAGCCAGCAGCACCGAGCCGGCCGTGGGTGCGACGGTGTGGGCCGGCGGCAGCCAGCTGTGCACCGGCCACAGGGGGATCTTGATGCCGAGACCCACGACGAGCAGCACCGCGGCGGCGACCTGCGTGCCGTGGTCGAGGCCCGCGCCGCGGGTCGCCGCGAGCGCCACGAGGTCGGAGGTGCCGGTCGTGGTGGTGACGATCAGGATACCCAGCAGCATGAGGGTGGAGCCGAGCACGGTGAAGAGCACGAAGCGACCAGCGGCGTCCGCACGCGTCTGCTCGCTGACGTGCTCGTCTCCGAAGCGGCCGATGAGCACCCACATCGGCACGAGCACGACCTCGAAGGCGACGAAGAAGACGATGGCGTCGCGGGCCAGGAAGGTGGCGAGCGCGCCGGTCTCGACGAGCAGGATGCAGGCGTAGAAGCTGGCGGCGGAGCGCTCACCCGGCAGGTCACGCGCCGGCTCGCGCCCACGGGCGTGGACGACCACCACGACGGTGAGCGCGGCGGTGAGCAGCAGCAGCGGCACGCTGATGCCGTCGACGGCCAGGTGCCAGCGCACACCGAGCGAGGGCATCCAGCGGGTGTCGACCTCGGGGCGGGCCACGGCCGCGACGACGGTGAGCCCCAGCGCGACGACGCTACCGACGAGGGCCACCACCTGCGTCGAGCTGGGGCGCTCGGCATGCTCGCTGCGGGCGACGGCCAGCAGGGCGACGCCGGTCAGGGCCGGCACGAGCAGCAGGAGGGTCAGGACCACAGGGTCACCCCCGCGACCCCGAGGACGACGACCCCGACGAGCACGGCGACCAGCCCCGACGAGGGCGAGCCGCGGTGTCCTGCGTCACCAGTGCGCCCGGCCGCCCTGACGGAGCGGGCCACGAGCATGGGGTAGGCGTCGAGGGTGACCCGGTCGACCCTCGCGACCACGGTCGCGAGACCCACGACGGCACGAGCCACTCCCGTGTAGGCCGTGTCGACCCCGAATCCGGTCTGGGCCCGGA
>JALYVC010000453.1 GCA_030853445.1 Actinomycetota bacterium
GCGCGGTCGTGCTCGACGACACCGTTCGGGCCCGCGTGGTGATCGGGGCGGACGGTGTGCGCTCGGTGGTCCGGGGCGCACTCGGCGTCCCCTCGCGGGGGCAGACCGCCCTGGCCATCCGCGGCTACGCCCCGACCCGTGCGGCCCACCGCGGACGCCAGGTCATCCGTTGGGGCACGCGGCCCCAGCCGTCCTACGCCTGGGCGTTCGACCGCGGTGACGGCTTCTCCAACATCGGGTACGGCGAGCTCGCGCACGCCCCGGGGCTGACCCGCCGACTGCTGCTCGACGAGCTGGAGCGGCTGCTTCCCGGCGTCGGCGACGGCGCTGGCTCCTGGCGGGCCCACCACCTCCCGCTCTCCGCGCGGGGCTGGGGCCCGGAGCAGCCCGACGGGCCGGTGCTGCTGACCGGTGACGCGGCGGGGCTGGTCAATCCCCTGACGGGAGAGGGGATCTACTACGCGGTGGCCACGGGCTCGCTCGCCGGGGCGGCAGCGGTGCAGGCGCTTGCGGCCGGGTGCACGTCGACGGCCGGTGCCCGCCACCGCGACGCCGTACGGCGACTGCTCGACCACCACCTGCGGCACACGTGGGCGGCCAGCCGGCTGTCCCGGGTTCGCGGCGTCGTCGATGCCGGCCTGGGGGCATCGGGAAACGACCAGGGCGTCTTCGACGACCTCGTCGAGCTGGGGCTGGGCGACGGCCTGCTCACCCCGAGGCTGGTGGGCGGGCTGGCCCGGGGGCTGCTTGGCCAGGCCCTGACGACCCCCCTCCCGAGGTCCAGCCCAAACCCGGGGCACTCGACGCTGCGTCGGACCAGTTGACGCATGGTGTGCGGGGCGTCAACTGGTGCGACGCTGCGTCGAGTCCGGGTCGGCGTCGGGTCCGGGTCGGCGTCGGGTCCGGGTCGGGTCCGGGTGGGCTCAGGGACCGAGCGCGGCGCCGACCCACCATCCGAGACCGGCCGCAGCCAGAGCGGCCGCCGTGGTCCCGAGGGCGTTGACGACGGCCAGCGGTGTCTCTCGACGCAGCGCCAGCCGCAGGGTCTCGACGGTGGCGGTGCTGAAGGTCGTGTAGCCGCCGCAGAAGCCGGTGCCCGCGACGGCCACAAGGTCGGCGTCCAGCAGGTGGCCGGCCGCGAGACCGGTGAGGAGACCCAGGAGCAGCGACCCGCTGACGTTGATCGCGACCGTCGCCCACGGCAGTGACACACCCGAGCCGGTGCGGCCCGTGCGGGCCAGCCACCTCGTGACGTTGTCGTCAACCAGGAAACGACTGGCCGCGCCGAGACCACCGGCGAGCCCGACGAGGAGCGCGAGCACCATCAGCCGTCCTCCTGGTCGGACCATTCGGACCGGTCGGTGTCCGGGTCCACAGGCTCCTGCCCCTCAGCGACCAGGCGTCGTCCCGCCGCGAGCCAGACCCCGGCGGCTGCCGCGCCGAGACCCGCGAGGAGGGTGAGCCCGACGTAGGCGGCGGTGAGGAACCCCTCCCCACCGGCCAGCAGGCGGTCGGCCTCCACGGCATACGTGCTGTAGGTGGTGTAGCCGCCGAGGACTCCGGTGCCGACGACGAGGCGGATCCGCCGACCGACCCGTGACTCGGGACCGCGCTGGGCGAGGGTCTCGAGCAGCGCGCCCAGGGCGAACGCCCCGGTGACGTTGGCGGTGAGGGTGCCCCAGGGAAACCCGTCCCTCGGCGGCAGCAGCGACTCGACCCCGTAGCGCAGGAGGGTGCCGAGGACGCCACCGAGCAGCACGAGGACGACCCCGGTGCCGAGGTGGTGGCGGTGGCTCAGCGGTTGCCCGGACACCGGCGTGACTCTAGCCGGTGAGTGTGCGTGGCGAGACCCTCACGGCAGGAGGTCGACGGCCGCACGAAAGCTGCCATCCATGTGGAAGGGGGTGGACTCGTGTCGGTGCACGATGACCCAGCGCGCGCCGACGTGCCGCACGCCGAAGGTGGACCTCATCCAGAAGGAGAACGGGCTCCCGCTGCCCTGCGGTCTCGCGGTCATCCGGGTGAGGCAGTGGACCAGGGCCAGGTCACCGGCGACGGTGACGACCGGGTCGCGGTAGCTGATCCCGACCGGGCCGTCGAAGGTCTCGAACCAGCGCTGGACTCCCTCCGCAGTCCCGTATGCCGTCTCGGGCCCCTGCTGCAACGGCGGCGCCAGCGTGTAGGAGACCGCGTCGGGCGCATAGAGGGCGAGCAAGGCAGCCGCGTCCCGGGCCTCGTGGGCTGCGGCGTGCTCAGCCAGGAGGGCTAGCACCTGCGCGACCGGGCCCTCGGGTCCGTCGATCGTCGGGTGGCTGGGTGAGGTCATGGTCGACTCCTTGTGCGGCACCTCGAAGTGGGCGCGTCCACGAGGATGTCGAGACCGAGGTCCTGGTTTCGACATCCTGTCAGCGGCCCGGAGGCCAACCGCCACAGCGACCCAGGAGACCGACATGAAGTACATGATCCTCATCCACAGCAACCCGCACTTCCAGGAGCGATGGGACGGGCTGACCGACACCCAGCGCGCCGGCTTCGGCCGCGGCCACCTCGCCCTGACCGCCGAGCTCGCCTCCTCGGGTGAGCTGGTGGTCTCCGAGGGCCTCGCCGACCCTTCAGTGGGCCGGTGGGTCACCGCTCGTGACGGTGACGTCCTGACGACCGATGGTCCCTTCGCCGAGGCCAAGGAGCACCTTGCCGGCTTCTACCTCGTCGAGTGCGACTCGCCAGAACGTGCTGTCGAGATCGGCGCCCGGGTGCCGGACGCCGTCTGGGGACTGGTCGAGGTGCGTCCCGTCCTCGACACCAGCGGCTGGGACGGGTGAGGTGCGGGCTCGCGAAGGCGGCGGGTGACCTGGAGGTCGCCCGAGACCGATGGGCGCGGCCGTGACAACATCGAGTGGCCGCGGGCCTCCCCGGTCATCCTCTCTCCAGCCGACCCGGAGGTCTCGTGGGCGACGACACCGAGCTCTACGACCGCGTCGCCGACGCCGCCGCGGTCACGGTGATCAAGCACTACTCGTCGTCCTTCGGCCTCGCCTGTCGGCTGCTGCGCCAGCCCACGCGGCAGCGGGTGCACAACGTGTACGCCCTCGTGAGGCTGGCGGACGAGATCGTCGACGGGACCCTCGGGGTGCACCACCCGGCGCGCGCCGGCGAGCTGCTCGACCGCCTCGAGCAGGAGACCGCCGAGGCGATGCGCGACGGCTACAGCAGCAACCTCGTGGTGCACGCCTTCGCGTCGACGGCGCGTGCGTGCGACATCTCCACCGACCTCGTCACGCCGTTCTTCGCCTCCATGCGCGCAGACCTCAGCATCCACGACCACGACGACCTCAGCTTCGACCGCTACGTCTACGGTTCGGCCGAGGTGGTGGGCCTGATGTGCCTGCGCATCTTCGTCGTCGAGCGTCCCGACGTCTACGACGACCTGGCCCCGGGAGCCCGACGTCTCGGCGCCGCCTTCCAGAAGGTCAACTTCCTGCGCGACCTCGCCGACGATGTCGACGCCCGGGGTCGGGCCTACTTCCCCGGCGTCGACCCCGACCACCTCACCGAGGCCGACAAGCTGGGCATCCTCGACGACATCGACGACGACCTCGCTGCCGCCACGGTGGCCGCCCGTCACCTGCCGCCCGACAGCCGCCGCGCCGTCGTCGCCGCCCAGGCCCTGTTCACCGAGCTGGCCGCCCGGCTACGGGCCACGCCCACGGCCTCCATCCGCCAGACACGCGTCCGGGTGCCCGGCGCGACCAAGGCGCGCATCGTCCTGACCGCGATCGCGCGAGACACCCGAGGGAAGCAGTCATGAGCAGCGGACGCGCAGTGGTCATCGGTGGTGGGGTCGCCGGGTTGGCGTCGTCGATCCTGTTGGCCCGAGAGGGTTACGACGTCGAGGTGCTGGAGAAGAACGCCTCCCTCGGAGGCCGGGCCGGCACCTGGAGCCACGAGGGCTTCCGGTTCGACACCGGCCCGTCGTGGTATCTCATGCCGCAGGTCTTCGAGCACTTCTACGAGCTCGTGGGCACGAGCGCCGCCGAGCAGCTCGACCTCGTGCGCCTCGACCCCGCTTATCGCGTCTACTACGAGGGCACGCTCGAACCGGTCGACGTGCGCTCCGACCGGGACGCAGCGATCGCACTCTTCGAGCAGCTCGAGCCCGGTGCCGGTCCACGTCTCGACGACTACCTCACGTCGGCGAAGGAGGTCTACGACCTCGCCGTCCGCCGGTTCCTCTACACGACGTACCAGTCGCTGCTGCCACTCCTGCGGCCCGACGTGCTGCGCAACGCCGCGCGCCTGGTCAGCCTGCTGGTCCGGCCACTCGACCGCTTCATCGCCCGGTCCTTCGACGACAACCGTCTGGCTCAGGTGCTGGGCTACCCCGCCGTCTTCCTGGGCACGTCGCCCGACCGGGCGCCGAGCATGTACCACCTGATGAGCCACCTCGACCTCGATGACGGTGTGCTCTACCCCCGGGGTGGGCTGACCGAGGTCGTGCAGTCGCTGACCCGGCTCGCCGAGGCCGAAGGTGTGCGGGTGCGCACCAACGCGACGGTCACCCGCATCGTCACGGAGCCCACCGCGACGCCCCGCGGGCGACGGCTGCGCTCGCTGGCCCGAGACCGCCGTACGGCGCGCGTCCGGTCGGTGGCCTGGCGCGACACGGCCGAGACGACCGACACCACCGGTGCCCTGCAGTCGGTGGAAGCCGACCTCGTGGTGGGCGCCGCCGACCTGCACCACGTCGAGACCCGGCTGCTGCCCTCGGCCCTGCGCACCTACCCCGAGAAGTGGTGGCGCAAGAAGGACTCCGGCCCCGGCGCGGTGCTGCTGCTGCTCGGCGTGCGTGGTGAGCTGCCCGCGCTCGAGCACCACTCGCTGTTCTTCACCCGCGACTGGGGCGAGAACTTCGACGCCGTGCTCGGATCGCCCTCCCGGGTGCCCGACCCCGCGTCGATCTACGTCTGCCGGCCGTCAGCAACCGACACCACCGTGGCCCCGCCGGGCACCGAGAACCTCTTCGTGCTCGTGCCCGTGCCGGCCGACCCCCGCCTGGGGTCCGGTGGGGTCGACGGGGCAGGTGACGCCCGGGTGGAGGCCATCGCCGACGCCGCCATCGCCCAGATCGCTTCCTGGGCAGGCATCCCCGACCTGGCCGACCGCGTCGTCGTGCGCCGCACGATCGGACCGGGTGACTTCGTCACCGACGTCAACGCCTGGTCGGGGGGTGCCCTGGGCCTGGGCCACACGGCCCGGCAGAGCGCGTTCCTGCGAGGGCGCAACGTCTCGCGCAAGGTCGCAGGGCTCTACTACGCCGGCCACAGCACGCTGCCCGGCATCGGGCTGCCGATGTGCCTCATCAGCGCCGAGATCCTGCTCAAGGCGATCCGCGGAGACACCTCCACCGAGCCGCTGCCCACTCCCCTGCGCCCCGCCGCTGGTCGGACATGAGCACCCAGACGCGCCCGAGTGCGCGCAAGCCCACCGACATCGGGGTGCCGGGCCCCACGCCGCGTGACATGGCCCGGTCGTTCCTGTCGGTGCGCGCCGACCCCGTGGGCTTCCTCGCCTCGACCGCCGCCCGGTACGGCGACCTCGCCGCCTTCCCGGTGCCCGGCCCACCGGTGCTCCTGGTCAACGACCCGGCCGACGTGCGCCGCGTGCTGCAGACGGGTGCCCGGCACTGGGGAAAGCAGACGGTCCAGTATGCCGCGCTGGCGCGCGTGACCGGTCCCGGTCTCCTCGCCTCGAGCGACGCGAGCTGGATCGAGCACCGTCGCGTGGCTGCGCCGGCTTTCCACCACCACCGCCTCGACGGCGTCAGTCTGCAGGTGCAGGAGTCGGCGCACGCAGCGACCGCCTCGTGGTCGCGTCTCCCCCCCGGGGGTGCGGTGGTCGACGTGGCCGAGGTGGCTCTCGGCATCGCCCTCGACGTCGTCGGGCGCACCCTCTTCTCGGCCGACCTGTCCGCACGGGCGCAGGACCTGCTCGACGCCACCAGCGAGGCCGCCAAGCTCGTCGTCGCCCTGGGCCGCTCGATCGTGCCGGTGCCCCCGTGGGTGCCGACCCCGACGAACCTGCGGCTTCGGGCGGCCGGGCGGAAGCTCGACGCCCTTTGCCACGACCTCGTCGACC
>JALYVC010000455.1 GCA_030853445.1 Actinomycetota bacterium
GTGGACACCGGGGCCGTCGGCACGTTCGCTCAGGACACGCGCAACGAGGAGCGCGGCTCAGGCCGGGAGGATGACGATGTGCCGGTGCGGCTCGACACCTTCGGACTCGGAGTCGAGCCCGGCCGCCGCCACCTCGTCGTGCACGACCTTGCGCTCGAAGGCCGTCATGTCATCAAGCACGGTCTTCTCACCACTTTGTTTCACCTGGTCGATCGCCGCCTGGGCAACCGCGACGAGAACGGTACGCCGCTCGGCGCGGTGACCGGCGACGTCGAGCATCAGGCGGCTGCGCTCACCCGTCGCGGTCTGCACCGCCAGTCGGGTCAGCTCCTGGAGTGCCTCGAGCACCTTCCCCTGCGGGCCCACGAGGCGACGCGGCACGCGACCCTCGTCGGAGTCGACCACTGACACCGCGGCGCGGTCACCGTCGATGTCGACCTCGATGTCTCCGTCGAGGTCGGCGATGTCCAGCAGGGTCTCGAGGAAGTCAGCCGCAACCTCGCCCTCGCGCTCGAGCTGGGACAACCGGTTGGATCCCCGGCGCGCGGTGGGCGCGACCCCCTCGGATCCGTCCTCGTCGCCATTCTGGTCCTCGTCACCGTCGCCACCGTTGCCACCGGCAACTGGGCTCGCCTGGTCGGTCTGCGCTGACCCCACCGGGCTCTCGGCGACCTCGGGGAAAGCGGCCGCCTCGGCCGCCTCGGCCCCGGCGGCCCCGTCGAGTACGGAGACCCTCCCGAGGTCGGCCTCCCCGGGCTCCTGCCTCTCGAGGGCGCCGGCAGGGGGGACCTGCGACGTCTCGAGGGGGTGGTCGCCGACCTGATCGTCGTGCGTGTCGTACTGCGTTTCGCTCATGTCGCGTGTGCTCCTGAAATGGCTCGATCCGGCCACCACGGCCGGTCCTACGGTGCTCCCAGAGGGAGACAGGGTTCAGGTACCGGGGTTGTCCTGCGGACTGGCCCCGGGCGTGGTGTCCGGCGGACGACGGGCCCCCGACTGCTTGTTGCGCTTCTTGCCCTTCGGCTGCTGGCGCTGACGAGCGGCTGGATCTGCGGTCTCCGCGTCGACGACGGCCACGGGCGGGCTGGTGTCTAGCCCCTTGAGGGTGAGCTTCTTGACTTCCTTGCCCTTGCGCCGCTGGCGGTCCTCGAACTCGCGCTCGGCCGCCGAGCCCGGGGCCGGCATCCGGCGGATGACGTAGAACTGCTGCCCCATCGACCACAAGTTGGTGGTCAGCCAGTAGAGCAGGACGCCGATCGGAAAGTTGACGCCCGAGATCGCGAAGAAGATCGGCATCAGGTAGAGGATGACCTTCTGCTGCGTCGCGAACTGCCCCGTGAGCGCGCTCTCGGGCATGTTCTTGCGCATCAGCTGGCGCTGCGTGGTGAAGGTGGTCGCGGACATCAAGATGATGAGCACGCCCGTGAGGATCTTGGTGTTGAGGTCCGAGGACCCCACGAAGCGGCTGGAGAGCGGTGCGCCGAAGAGGCTCGACTGCTCGATGACCGACGCGACGGACCTGGTGATGGGCCCGATCTCGGCGTGCTGGCCCGCCGCCACGTGCGGCAGGTTGTTGAGCACCTGGAACAGACCGAAGAAGAACGGCGACTGCAACAGGATCGGTAGGCACGAGGCGAACGGGTTGGTGCCCGTGTCCTTGTAGAGCGCCATCGTCTCCTGCGTCATGGCCTGACGGGAGTCGGGGTCGGTCTTGCCCTTGTACTTCGCCTGGATCTTCTGCATCTCGGGCTGGATCAGCTGCATCCGCCGCGAGGAGTGGATTTGCTTGACGAACAGCGGGATGAGGATGATCCGGATGACCATGGTCAGCCCGACGATGGACAGCGCCCAGCCCCAACCGGAGTCCTCCGGGATGCCCAGGATGGTGAAGAGCTGGTGCCAGCTCGACATGATCCAGGCTTCGCCCCACATGATCGGGGTGAGGAGGTTTACGAAGAAGTCGTACACGGTCGTCCTTGGGTGGGCTGGAGCGGGCGCCGGGATGGCGAGGTCGTGAGCTGGCCGATCATGGCCGGAGGCTGCCCGGCGGTGGGGGTGTCGTCGATCCGACGGTCTCGGACCTTCCGCTCCCTGACCTCTGCGGAACGTGGTCGACCCCCCCGGGGTTCCACGGGTGGCACCTCAGGAGACGCCCTGCTGCCAGCCATGAGCCCTTCAGCGGACCATAACGCTCCAGCGCCGTCACCGCGTAGGCCGAGCAGCTGGGGTAGAACCGGCAGGTCGGCGGCGTGAGCGGCGAGATGAGGTACTGGTAGCCCCGGAGCAGACCGATCAGCGGCATGGCCAGGGTGCGTCGCCACGAACGGTCGTCCCCTGAGGGCGCCTTCCCCGGCGGGCTCATCGCCGCTCCCGCAGGGCTCGTGGCAGCAGCCGGTCGAGCTCCATGCCGATCTCCACGCTGGATGCGCCCGCCGCCGCAGGGTTGGCCCGTACGACGAGGTCCCAGCCGGTCGGGAGGGAGGCGATGCGGGCCGCAAGCTGGTGGCGTAGAACGCGCTTGGTGCGGGTGCGCACCACGGCCGCGCCGACCGCCTTGGATACGACGAGACCGACCCGCGGCGGTTGGTCCGTCCGTGTGTCGGTCCGGTGGGCGTGGATGACGATGAGACGTCCGCCCGATCGGCTGCCCCCAGGGCCGCGTACCGCCGACGAGAAGTCTGCGGACGAGCGCAGACGATGACGTGCCGGCAGCACGTCGAAGGCCTCAGGCGGACAGCTCGGTGCGGCCCTTGCTGCGGCGGGCGGCCAGGATGGCGCGACCGGCACGGGTCCGCATCCGCAGACGGAAGCCGTGGGTCTTGGCCCGACGACGGTTGTTCGGCTGGAAGGTGCGCTTGCTCACGAGGTGCTCCGATTGATCTGGTGGTCCGGCTCGCCCGGGGCCTCGCACGCCACACGAGGTGGCGTCTGGGACGGGGGCGACTGCAGGCCGTGGCTCGGCCGTCATCGAGGACCCGGGCACGGACGCCGTGCCCCGGAGGCACCGGAACGACGTTGAGCACTGGGCAGGCGAAAACAGCCGGGAAACAGGCCCTGCCGACGATACGGGAGGCGGCGCCGACCGGTCAAACCCGGTGGCATCCTCCCAGGACACTCGACCAACCCATGACGATCCCACCCCGAGCGGGGCGGGTCGGGCCGACACGCCGTACGACACCCGGGTGAAGACCCCCGAACCACGCTCCGGCTTGTGATTCGGGCCATCGACTTGTTACCGTCTCGCCTCACGTCTCGTTACGCACAGTGTGTGGAAAAGTATGTGGACGACGCGTTCGGGAAGGGCATGGTTGTCTCCCGTGGAGCGCCCGGAGGGTCCCGGCACCAGCCGGTGGCCGGTCCGACCGGGCCGGAGCGGGTCGAGGTGGGCCACCACCACGCGCCACACGCCCAGGGACGACGACGAGAGAACGAAGAGACATGGCTGACGGTGAGCTCGACTACGCGACGGTCTGGCGCGACACCCTCGAGCTGCTCGCCGAGCAGGGGATGCCGCCGCGGCAGCGCTCCCACCTCAACCTCTGCCTGCTCGTCGGGCTGCTCGAGGGCCTGGCCATCATCAAGGCCCCCAACTCCTTCACCAAGCAGGTCGTCGAGCACGACCTGCGCGACTGGGTGTGCGCCGCCCTGGGGCACCACCTCCACCAGGAGGTGCAGCTCTCGGTCTCGGTCGACGACTCGTTGCAGGATGCCGAGCGATCGACGCCCGCGTACGACGGCTCGAGCGGCACCTCCACGACCGCCGACCACCCGGCGCAGGGCGAGTACGACGACCCGGACCGCCTCGAGCACCTCAGCGACCTGAGGGAGCTGGGGGAACGGGGCGCGGACACCCCTCCTCCCCCCGACTTCCGCAACTCTCCGCGGCAGGACTTCCACCCGGCCGCCGCCCCCAACGGCTCCACCTCCCCGTCACCCGTCGGCGGGCCCGAGCCGAAGACCCGGCTGAACCCCAAGTACGTCTTCGACACCTTCGTGATCGGTGCGAGCAACCGGTTCGCCCACGCCGCCGCCATCGCGGTCGCCGAGGCGCCGGCCAAGGCCTACAACCCGTTGTTCATCTACGGCGACTCCGGCCTGGGCAAGACGCACCTGCTGCACGCCATCGGTGAGTACGCCCGCACCTTGCTGCCCCACCTGCGGGTGAGGTACGTCAACTCCGAAGAGTTCACCAACGACTTCATCAACAGCATCCGTGACGACCGCACCAGCAGGTTCCAGAGCCTCTACCGTGACGTCGACGTGCTGCTGATCGACGACATCCAGTTTCTCCAGGGCAAGGTGCAGACGCAGGAGGAGTTCTTCCACACCTTCAACGCGCTGCACAACGCGAGCAAGCAGGTCGTGATCACCTCCGACCTCCCGCCGAAGCAGCTCTCGGGGTTCGAGAGCCGGCTGCGCTCCCGTTTCGAGTGGGGCCTGATCACCGATGTGCAGCCGCCCGACCTCGAGACCCGCATCGCCATCCTGCGCAAGAAGGCCATCCACGAGCGGATGTCGGCCCCGGACGACGTGCTGGAGTTCATCGCCAGCCGCATCTCCACCAACATCCGCGAGCTGGAGGGCGCGCTGATCCGGGTCACGGCGTTCGCCAACCTCAACCGGCAGCCGGTGAGCCTCGACCTTGCCGAGATCGTCCTGCGCGACCTGATCCCCAGCGAGTCGGCCAACCAGATCACGCCCGGCGCGATCATGGCTCAGACCGCTCAGTACTACGGTTTCACCATCGAGGACCTGTGCAGCGCCTCGCGCTCCCGCCAGCTGACCACGGCGCGCCAGATCGCCATGTACCTCTGCCGTGAGCTCACCGAGCTCTCCCTGCCGAAGATCGGGCAGCACTTCGGCGGGCGCGACCACACCACCGTCATGCACGCCGACCGCAAGATCCGCGAGCTGATGGGCGAGCGCCGGGCGATCTACAACCAGGTCACCGAGATCACCAACCGGATCAAGCAGCAGGCCCGCTGAGCGTCGAGGGCGATCGCCACCGATATCTCCCCCCTCCGCTGCCTTGCTCTTCCCCGCTCCGTCCCCGCTTTTCCACAAAACGCCACCGGACGAACCCCGGTTCTCCCCACCGTGGTGAGCGCGGTCACGTCACCCGTCCCCAGAGTTGTCCACACCTGGTGGACAACCAAAGCGGGCACCGATCGGACATACATGGCCTCATCGCCTCCAACCGCCATCGGTTCCGTCCGCGTCGTCCACCGGTGGCTGTGGACAACTGTGGAAAACCGCCGTCTTCGTGTGGACCACTTCACGGTCCAGCGACGCGTGCTGTGGACAGCCGGAGCCCGTCCACAGGCACCTCGCGTCCTCCACCGTCTCGTCCACCGACCGCCCACAGCCCCTGCGAGCCGACTGACCTGCGACGACGACCCTTGTCCCCAGGATCCACAGCCCCTATGACCACGACGAGACCCTCAATGTCATCTCCTGCCCCGACAACGAGTCCCTCCGCGGCCCTCTACCGTCCGGGGACCCGACCGGCCCCGGCGGACCTCCCTGCGCGCCTCGCCGACGACGGGACGACACACCCCCGTGCTGGTCCTGACCCCCGTCGGGCACTAGGGTTCGAGTCCGCGTGGATACCCGTGGATACCCGTGGATACCCGTGGATCCAGACAGAGACGGTCCGACACCCCCGAACCGGACACAGACACGAAGGCAGGAGCGACGTGAAGTTCAAGGTTGAGCGCGACGTGCTGGCCGAAGCGGTGACGTGGGTCGCCCGCGGTCTGCCCGCGCGACCCCCCGTCCCCGTCCTGGCCGGTGTCCTGATCGAGGCTTCCGAGGAGGGCACCCTCACCCTCTCGGCCTTCGACTACGAGGTCTCGGCGCGCATCACGGTCCCCGCCGAGGTGGCCACCGGCGGCAAGGTCCTCGTGCTCGGACGGCTGCTGTCCGACATCTCGCGCAACCTGCCGAACCGACCCATCGAGGTCTCCTCCGAGGGCAACAAGCTCCAGCTCACCTGCGGCAGCTCGCGGTTCAGCCTGCTGCTCATGCCGAGCGACGACTACCCGTCCCTGCCCGTCTCGCCCGAAGGCAGCGGCACGATCGACGGCGACGTCTTCACCCAGGCGGTGGCCCAGGTCTCCATCGCGGCCGACCGGGGCGACACCCTGCCCATCCTCACCGGTGTGCGGATGGAGATCGTCGGCGACAAAGTGACCCTGCTGGCCACCGACCGTTACCGTCTGGCCATGCGCGAGCTCACCTGGCACCCGGCATCGACCTCCGCCGAGCACGTCGCCCTCATTCCCGCGCGCACCCTTTCCGACACCGCGAAGGCCCTGGGGGCGAGCGGCTCGGTGCAGCTGGCCCTGGGCAGCTCCGCTGGAGGCGACGGTCTCATCGGCTTCCAAGCCGGCCAGCGCCGCTCGACGACCCGTCTGCTCGACGGCGAATACCCCAAGGTGACCTCGATCTTCCCCACCAGTGTCGACACCGAGTGCGTCATGAAGACCTCCGACCTCGTCGAGGCGGTCAAACGGGTCGCGCTCGTGGCCGAGCGCAACACCCCGGTGCGGCTGCGGTTCTCCTCGGGCCAGGTCGCCATCGAGGCGGGCACCGGCGACGACGCCCAGGCGTCGGAGGCGGTCGAGGCCGTGCTCACCGGCCCAGAGATCGAGATCGCCTTCAACCCGCAGTTCCTCCTCGACGGGCTCGGGGCCCTCGGCACGTCGTACGCTCGGCTCTCGTTCACCCAGCCCAGCCGTCCGGCCGTGCTGACCGGCCAGGCCGACCAGGAGTCGGACTCCGACCAGTCGTACCGCTACGTCCTCATGCCCGTGCGTTTCGCCAGCTGACAGCGCCACCCCGCCCACGTCGAAAGGTCCCCTCCTCATGCAGCTCGGTCTCATCGGTCTCGGCAAGATGGGCGGCAACATGCGCGAGCGCCTGCGCCGCGCCGGCCACGAGGTCGTCGGCTTCGACCGCAACCCCGCGGTCGCCGACGTCAAGACCATGGCTGCCCTGGTCAAGGCGCTCGACGCCCCGCGCGTTGTGTGGGTGATGGTGCCGTCGGGCGCCCCCACCCGCGACACCGTGGCCAAGCTCGGCGACCTGCTCGACAAGGGTGACCTGGTCATCGACGGTGGCAACTCCCGATACACCGACGACATCGAGAATGCCAAGGCGCTCAAGGCCAAGGGCATCGGCTACCTCGACTGCGGCGTCTCCGGCGGAATCTGGGGCCTGGAGAACGGCTACGGCCTGATGGTCGGAGGCGAGAAGAAGTGGCTCAACAAGGCCATGCCGATCTTCGACGCACTGCGCCCTGAGGGCCCTCGCGAGGAGGGCTTCGTGCACGCCGGGGAGGTCGGAGCCGGTCACTACACCAAGATGGTGCACAACGGCATCGAGTACGGCCTCATGGCGGCGTACGCCGAGGGCTACGAGCTGCTCGAGAAGAAGGACATCGTCAAGGACGTGCCGGGTGCGTTCAAGGCCTGGAGCCGTGGCACCGTCGTGCGCTCCTGGCTGCTCGACCTCGCCGTGGCCGCCCTCGAGGAGAAGCCGCACCTCGAAGGCGTCTCCGACTACACGGTCGACTCCGGTGAGGGCAAGTGGACCGTCCAGGAGGCCATCGCCCTCGATGTGCCGATGCCGGTCATCTCAGCCTCGCTCTTCGCCCGGTTCGCCTCGCGACAGCAGTTCTCCCCGACCATGCAGATGGTGGCGGCCCTGCGCGGGCAGTTCGGAGGGCACGAGGTCATGGGCGTCGCCGAGGGCGAGCAGCTGCGGGCGTCGGCGGTTACCGGGGACAGTGACGTCGCGCAGTCGGCAGAGGCCAAGAGCGCCAGGAAGGTGAGCGGCCGTCGCACCACGGCGAAGGCCACGAAGGCCACCAGCGCCGGCCCGTCCTCGGGCACCGGCTCCGTCTCGTGATGGGCCGGGGCGACGACGACGACTCGACCCCGGGGGCGCTCGTCCCGTGCACGTCCGGCACCTGAGCCTCGGCGACTACCGCAGCTACCCCACCGCCGAGCTCGCCCTCGGCCCGGGCGTGACCACCCTGGTGGGGCTCAACGGCCAGGGCAAGACCAACCTGGTGGAGGCCATCGGCTACCTCGCCACCTTGTCCAGCCACCGAGTCGCCACCGACCAGCCGCTCGTGCGCTTCGGTGCCACGTCAGCGGTCATCCGCGGCCTGGTCGACCGAGACGGCCGCGAGGTGCTGGTCGAGCTCGAGCTCACCCCCGGTCGTGCCAACCGGGCCAAGCTCAACCGCTCGGCGGTCCCCAGCCCTCGCGACGTGCTCGGCTCGCTGCGTACCGTGCTCTTCGCCCCCGAGGACCTCGCCTTGGTCAAGGGCGACCCGGCCGGCCGGCGCGCGTTCGTCGACGACCTGCTGGTGCAGCGCCAACCGCGCTGGGCCGGCGTGCGGGCCGACTACGCCTCGATCCTCAAGCAGCGCAACGCGCTGCTGAAGTCAGCGGCGCCGGTCCTGAGGCGTGGTGCACGTCGTCCCAGCCGCAGCGTGGCACCGGGTGAGCCGGTGGACGAGGCCCGCCAGTCGGCCCTGCAGACCCTCGAGGTCTGGGACAGCCACCTCAGCGAGGTCGGCTCCCAGCTGCTCTACGCCCGGCTGCGGCTGCTGCGCGACCTGCGACCGCACCTGACCCACGCCTATGACGCCGTCAGCGCCGCGAGCTCGAACGCCACCCTGCACTATCGGGCGACCCTCCCTGCTGAGGCTGCCGAGGAGGTCGCTGCCGGCGAGGTGCCCGACCAGCCGCGTCTGCGGGAGCTGCTGCTGGAGGCGTTCGCCGAGGTGCGCGCGCAGGAGGTCGAGCGGGGCATCTCGCTCGCCGGGCCGCACCGCGACGACATCGTGCTCACCCTCGGTGAGCTCCCGGCCAAGGGCTACGCCAGCCACGGCGAGTCGTGGTCCTTCGCCCTGGGACTGAAGCTCGCGGCCTACCAGCTGCTGCGCACCGACCTCGGCGAGGACCCCGTCCTCGTGCTCGACGACGTCTTCGCCGAGCTCGACACCGGCCGGCGCGAGCGCCTCGCCGAGCTCGTCGTCGACTGCGAGCAGGTGCTCATCACCGCCGCCGTGGGCGCCGACGTGCCTGAGGTGCTGCGTATGACGGGGCGCACGTATGCCGTCACCCTCGGCGAGGTCGCCGAGGTCACCTGACCTGGCGGGCGAGGACGGGAACCCTCAGTGGGATCGGTCGTAGGCGTCGGAAGGTGATCAGGGCTGGGTGATGCCGTACTTGTCGAGCTTGCGGTAGAGCGAGGAGCGCGACAGGCCGAGGAGGGTGGCGGCCTGCACCCGGTTGTTGCCGACCTGGGCCAGGGCCCGCACGATGGCGTCGCGCTCGGTGACCTCGAGGGGGGTGAAGGTGCGGCTGCTGCAGGTGTGGCAGTAGCCCGGGAGGTCGTCGGGCTCCAACGCGCCGACCGGACGCTTGCGCAGCGCGCTGGCCAGCGCCTCCCGCAGCTGGGTCACGTTGCGCGGCCAGCCGTAGCGGGCCACCAGCCGAGCCGTGTCGGGGCGCAGTGTCACCCGGCGGTCGGGCGCCAGCTCGGTGAGGACCCGCGCCGTGAGCGTCGCGAGGTCGTCACCCCGGAAGCGGATCGGCGGCAGGGTGACACTGAGGTCGAAGTGCCTGACCACCATGGTGCACGGCAGCGGTGTGTCGACGACGCCGTCGCCCAGCGTCGCCGCGACGAAGCGGTGCTCGTCGTCTCCTGAGGCGGTGAGCACGTCGTCGAGCAGCTCGGCGCCGGCCGTGGTGAGGGCATCGAGGTTGCGCAGGATGAAGAGGGTCGGTCCGCTGCCCTCGTCGGGCTCACGCAGCAGGAAGCGGCTGCCGTCGGTGATGCTGGCCGCGTCGAGCGCCACGCAGCGGCCCTCCGGGTAGGCGCGCTGGAAGAGCTCGGCCAGCAGGGTGAAGCGGCCCGTGCCGCTCTCGCCGATGACGAGCAGGCTCCGCCTGGCGGTCAGCGCCGCGAGGGTGTCGGCGCACGCGCGGCGCCACGCCGGGCACGCGCCGTCGGTGATCGACGTCGGTGGGTGGCGCAGGCCACCGGCGATCACCGAGGTCTGTCGGTGCGGGAGGCTGAGTGACGGCAGCCGGTGCTCGGAGGGCATCGACGAGGACGGTGAGGGGCGTGAGGGGCGTGAGAGGCGTGGGGCGGCGCGCGTGCGGTCAGCCGTCTCTGGGTGCGTCTCGGCATGCGTCTCGGTGTGCGTTTCGTGCAGGAGCAGGACGACACCGTCGACGTGGTCGCCGCTGACGATGCGCGAGACCCGCAGGTGCACCACGCGCCCGCTGTGCAGGGTCACCGTGTCGGTGGAGCGCTCGCGCCTGTCCATCAGCATCCGAGCGTGCTGCTGGAGCACGAACTGCTCGTCGGGCCGGAAGAGCGCCTGGGCCCGGTCGTTGACCATCAGCGAGGTGCGGCCCACAGCCATGACGGCGCGGTGCGAGCGGGCGCAGGCCAGGACGTACATCTCGTAGAGCGCCTGGGCCGACTGGTTGCGCTCGAGCAGCAGGTTGCGGGCGATGTCGTCGGCCGCCGACCGCACGAGGGTGTGCATGATCGGCGACCAGCTCTCGGCCAGCGAGCTGATGTCGAGCACACCCTCGACGCGCCCGCTCATCGGGTCGATGATCGGCGCCCCGGTGCACGCGAACTTCACCAGCGCCTCGTGGAAGTGCTCGGCGCCGACGACGGCCACCGAGGCCCCCGCCTCGTAGACGGTGCCGATGCCGTTGGTGCCGACCCCGCCGTCCCCGACCTCGCGAAAGGAGAAGCCCTTGAGGAAGTCGATCCGGTCGAGCACCCGGGCCACCGAGGTGGAGCAGTCGAGCCGGTCGACGATGCGGGCGCGGGAGTCGGCGAGGGCGATGGTCACCGGCACGTCGACCATGTCGTCGGACAGGCGCTCGATGACCGGTCGGGCACACCGTACGAGCCGAGAGTCGTAGTCGACGTCGTCGTGGTGCTCCACGCGGTAGACGTCGACGTCGACGCCGGCCGTGCGGCTGCGGCTCCACGAGGCGAAGACCACCTCGGGGACCCCGGCGGTCGTTCCGGCGCCTGCTGCGGCCGGACCTCGACGGCCCACCGGCCCCCCCTCGTCGTCCTGCAGGAAGCCGTCGCGAGCCGCGCGGGCACGCCGCCGTCGTTCGTCCACGTCCACGTGGTCCACCTCTCGGGCACCGAGCGGTGCGCGGCCTCGGTGCCTGCTCCCAGAGTGCCCCACCCGGGGCGGTGCTGACCAGAGCTGGGCCCGGTTCACCGGTGTCCCAGATGTGGGACACCGCTCACGGTGGCGGGCGCACGAGACTTCCGGGGAGGGCCGCTCGTGGCGTCCCACCCGTGGTGGGCCGGCACGCCGTACGCACCAGCACCGCCGGGCACACGGCGTCCTCGTCGCTGCACGCCATGACCGAAGGGAACGCAACATGACCGACACGCTCACCTCGCCCACGCACGCCGCCGGAGGCGTCGAGCCCACCAGCACGCTCGACGCCGTGATCATCGGCGCCGGGGTCGCAGGGCTCTACCAGCTGCACCAGCTGCGCCAGCAGGGTCTCGACGCCCGGATCTACGACGCGGCCTCCGACGTCGGGGGCACGTGGTTCTGGAACCGCTACCCCGGGGCCCGCTTCGACTCCGAGGCCTACATCTACCAGTACCTCTTCGACGAGGCGCTCTACAAGGACTGGACGTGGAGCCACCGCTTCCCCGACCAGCCCGAGATCGAGCAGTGGCTGCACTACGTGACCGACCGCCTCGGCCTGCGCGACCACATCACCTTCGGGGCGCGGGTGGAGGAGGCGACCTACGACGAGGAACGGGAGCGGTGGACCGTGCGCACCGACACCGGTGAGGTCATCGACACCCAGTTCTTCGTCACCTGTGCGGGCATGCTCTCCGCCCCCATGGACCACCTCTTCCCCGGGCAGGAGTCGTTCCGGGGCCAGATCGTGCACACGTCGCGCTACCCCGAGGGTGGGCTCGACCTCGCGGGCAGCAAAGTCGGCGTCATCGGCAACGGCGCGACCGGCATCCAGGTGATCCAGACCATCGCGCCCCTGGCGGGTCACCTGACGGTCTTCGCGCGGACGCCGCAGTACGTGCTCCCCATGAAGAACCCGGAGTACGGCGACGCCGAGGTGGCTTGGTACAAGGGTCGTTTCGACGAGCTGAAGCAGAACCTGCCGCACACGTTCACCGGCTTCGAGTACGACTTCGTGCACGTGTGGGCCGAGACGTCCCCGGAGCGGCGGCTCGAGATCCTCGAGGAGATCTACCAGGACGGCTCGCTCAAGCTGTGGCTGGCCTCCTTCGGGGAGATGTTCTTCGTGCAGGAGGTGAACGACGAGATCTCGAAGTTCGTGGCCGACAAGATGCGGGCGCGGCTGAAGGACCCGGTCCTGATCGACGCCCTGGTCCCGAGCGACTACGGTTTCGGCACGCACCGGGTGCCGCTCGAGATGGGCTACCTCGAGACCTTCCACCGTGACAACGTCGACCTGGTCAGCGTCCGCGACAACCCGATCGCCGAGATCCTGCCGGAGGGGATCCGGCTGCAGGACGGGTCGGTGCACGAGCTCGACGTCATCATCATGGCGACCGGCTTCGACGCCGGCACCGGGGCCCTGACCCGCATGGACATCCGCGGCCGCGACGGGCACACCATCAAGGAGGACTGGTTCACCGAGATCCGGACGACGATGGGGCTGATGAAGCACGGCTACCCCAACCTCTTCACCACCGCGGTGCCGCTGGCCCCCTCGGCGGCGCTGTGCAACATGACCACCTGCCTGCAGCAGCAGACCGAGTGGATCAACGACTGCATCAGCTACGTGCGCGAGCACGGCAAGTCGGTCATCGAGCCGACCGAGGCCGGCGAGGAGGCGTGGGTGGAGCACCACGACGCCACCGCCAACGCGACCCTCATCGCCGGCACCACGTCCTGGTACGTCGGCTCCAACGTGCCCGGGAAGCCCCGTCGGGTGCTGTCCTACACCGGGGGGGTGGGCACCTACCGGGACAAGTGCGCCGAGGAGGCCGCGGAGGGGTACCCGCACTTCGCGATCAGCTGACGCGACGCCATCCGCGTCCACCACCCTCACCGACCACCGCCACACCTATTCCACCGACAACCCCAACGACGAGGAGACACCATGACCGCACACCCCTCCACCGGCCTGGACCGAGCAGCGTTCGGATCGCAGGTCGACCAGATCCTTCACCGGACCGTCGGGGCCCAGTCGCCCGTGGCCGGCGTCGTGGCGATGGTCACCGACGCCAGCGGCAACCTCTACGAAGGGGCCGCCGGCAAGCGGGTCCTCGGCGAAGACCAGGACATGACGCTCGACACCGTCTTCGCCCTCTTCTCCACCACCAAGGCGATCACCGCCACGGCCTGTCTGCAGCTGGTCGAGGACGGCAGCCTCGACCTCGACGCGCCGGCGGAGACCTACGCACCCGCCATCGCCCAGCTGCAGGTCATCGAGGGCTTCGACGCCAGCGGTGAGCCTCGGCTGAGGGCGCCGGCCAGCAAGCCCACCACTCGGCAGCTGCTCACCCACAGCGCCGGCCTCGGCTACGACTTCTTCAACGAGCACTACGCGCGGCTCGCGGCCGAGAAGGGCCAGCCGAGCGTGACCACCGCCTCGAGGGCAGCCCTGATGACCCCGCTGCTCTTCGACCCGGGCACGAAGTGGGAGTACGGCTCCAACCTCGACTGGGCCGGGCAGGTGGTCGAGGGCATCACCGGCAAGCGGCTCGGCGAGGTCTTCGCCGAGAAGATCTTCGCCCCCTGCGGCATCACCGAGCTGACCTTCGCCATCGACGACCGGCTGCGGTCTCGCGCGGCAGGGATGCACGCCCGGGCGGCCGACGGGTCGCTGGTGCCGATGGAGTTCGAGCTGCCCTCACCGCCCGAGGTCGACTTCGGTGGGCACGGGCTCTACGGCACCGTCGGCGACTACATGCGCTTCATCCGCATGTGGCTGAACGACGGGATGGGTGAGCACGGGCAGGTGCTGCGGCCGGAGACCGTCGAGATGGCGGTGCGTCGCCACCTCGGGGAGGGCCTCACGGTCGGGATGCTCCCGGGCGTGATCCCGTCGCTGTCGAACGACGCGGAGTACTGGCCGGGTCTGCGCAAGTCGTGGTCGCTGGCCTTCATGATCAACGAGGAGCAGGCGCCGACCGGCCGACCGGCGAACGGCCAGGGCTGGGCCGGCCTGGCCAACCTCTTCTACTGGGTGGACCGCGAGAACGGGATCGGCGGCTTCTGGGCCACCCAGATCCTGCCCTTCGGCGACCCGACGTCGTTCGGTGAGTACCTCGCGTTCGAGACCGCCACCTACGACGCCCTACGGGGTGGCGCCGGCTGACCGAGCGGCCGCCCATCGGGCCTCCCGTCCTCGGCGCCGCTCTCCCCCGGGTGGGAGAGTGGGGCCGAGGCAGGCCGCGACGCAGGGTCGAGGCAGGTGCGAGGTGATGGGAGGCGGGCGGTCGGTGGGCGAGCACGACACAGCTGGCGACGCCTGCGAGGCTCCGGGCACGGCGTCAGGTGGTCCCGAACCGGCGGCGACACCGGACGACGTGGGCGGTGACGAGACAGGCGCCGATGCGGGCGCGGCGGCAGCTGCCGCGCTGGCTCGCGCTCGCAAGGCGGCTCGTGACAAGGGCCTGCGCCCGGGTCTGCGGCCGCTGAAGAGGCACCGTCCCGGCCGGCCCGACCAGCAGCGCTCCGGCGCGGGTCGCGACGGACGTGACCCTGCGCTCATCGCCGAGCAGCTCGACCGGCTGGTCTCCGACCGGGGCTGGCAGGTCGACGTCGCGGTGGGCGCGGTGCTCGGGCGCTGGCCGGTGATCGTCGGCCCCGAGGTGGCGGCTCACGTGACGCCGGTGGAGTTCCGCGACGGGGTGCTGGTGCTGCGCGCCGACTCGACCGCCTGGGCCACCCAGATGCGTCTGCTCGCCTCCAGCCTGCTCGGGCGCCTCGAGCAGGAGGTCGGGGTCGGCACCGTGGCCGAGGTCAAGGTCCACGGTCCGAGCGCGCCCAGCTGGGCCAAGGGACTGCGCCGGGCGCCGGGTCGCGGGCCGCGCGACACCTACGGCTGACGACTTCCCATACCGGGGCGCAGTCACGGGACTCGACGCAGCGTCGGGGGACCTGACGCAGGGTGCACCGGGCGTCAAGCGCGTCGACGCTGCGTCGAGTCGTGCGGGGTCGTTGCCTTGTCGGGTCGTACGGGGTCGCCGCCGCTCAGCAGACGCCGTCGGTCGCCTTCGGGACGCCGAGCCCGAAGAACGGGCGGGCCTTGATGCCCAGCCATGTGCCGGCGAGGGCGGCCACGCCCCACACCCAGCCCGAGACGCTGCCCGTCGAGATCCCCCCGAGGTAGGCACCGATGTTGCAGCCGTTCGCGAGCCGGGCGCCGACCCCGAGCAGGAGCCCGCCGAGCACGGCGCCGACGGCCGTGCGCAGGGGCACCCGGTTCCGCAGTGTCCAGGTGCCGGCGGCGGTGCTCGCGAGTGCGGCGCCGACCATGATGCCGATGTCGGTCAGGGTCGTCTTGTCGGTCAGCAGGGGCGCGGCCAAGGTCTTGGCCTGGGCCGGCTGCCGCCAGTAGTCCCAGGTCTCGGGATGAAGGCCCACGAGCTGTAGGAGTCGCGTGCCCCAGAGCGTGGACGCGCTCGTGATGCCCCAGATTTCGCCGGAGACGAGCAGCACCCCGCCGGCGAGCACGCCGATGACGACGGCGCCGACCAGCATGGGCCATGACCCGCGCCAGACCCGGGCGAGGCCGCGCGCGGTCGGAGCCGGTGCGGTGGGTGGCGGGTTGCGGCGCGACTGGTAGACGCGGCTGGCCCAGACGACGAGGGCGAGGACGGCGATCGTCACCAGCCACGAGCCGAACCAGCCGATGTGCTCGCCGAGCACGACGGGGGCGAAGGCCGGTAGGTCGCCGAGCACGGGGAAGGCCCATGCGTAGAGCACCGACCCCGCGACGAACCCCCCGAGGGTGAGCAGGATGCCTGACTGCCCCGACCCCACCGCGAAGAGCGTGCCCGAGGCGCAGGCCCCGCCGAGCTGCATCCCGAAGCCGAAGAGGAAGGCGCCGAGCACGAGGCCGACCCCGAGTGGGCCGCCCGCCGGGGTGGGGGTCGAGCCGAAGAGCCCGGTGCCGGTGCCGAGTAGCAGGGCGGCGATCGTCGTCGTGGTGCCGAGCAGAATGGCGTGCGCCCGCACCCCGGCACCGTTGCCGACCGCGACCAGCTGGCGCCAGCCGGACGTGAAGCCGAAACGCGCGTGGAAGAGGGCGGCGCCGAGTCCCAGACCGAGGGCCAGCAGGATGGCCTTCTGCGCCCCGTGGAGGGCACCGACGAGCCCGACCAGGCCGACGGCGAGCACGCCGAAGACGGCCAGGAGCCCGGCCTGCGGGCGTCCTTCCACGTCGGCCGTGGGGCGACGGGCGCAGGTCGGGCCCTCCTCGAGCAGCGCGATCCCCGCGCTGCTCCTGCTCGAGCGGCGCGACGAAGGGTCACGGGAGGAGGTGGCGAGCGTGACAATGAACCCGTGACCTCGACGGCCGGCGGCCCCCGGCAGCCGCCTCCCGACCACCCCGACCTCACCCGCCTTGCCGGTGCCGGCAGCGCGCGTGCGGCCGACCTCGTCTCCACGGTGCTCGACCCGGCGTGGTGCGTGGTCACGACGCTCACGGTCGTCGCCGTGACCTCGACGTCGACGGTGCTGGGGGCAGCCGGGTGGGTGGTCCTGTCCGCGTCCTTCTGTGTGGGGGTCCCGATGCTCGTCCTGCGGGTGCTCATGCGCCGGGGCCTCGTGCTCGACCGGCACGTCGTCGTGCGAGAGCAGCGTCGGTTGCCCCTCGCCGGGGCCCTTCTCAGCTTCGTCGCGGGGACGATCGTCCTCCTGCTCGCCGGGGCGCCGGCAGGAGTCCTCGCCCTCGTCGTGGCCATGGTCTCCGGACTCGTGGTGATGACCCTGGTCTCGCTGCGCGTCAAGGCGTCGTTCCACGTCGGCGTGGCCGCTGGCTCGGTGGTCGTGCTGGGTCTGGTGCTGGGGTGGCCGTGGGGCCTGGGTCTGTCGCCGCTGGTCGTGGCGGCGGGCTGGGCGCGGGTGCGCGCGGGGCGGCATACCGTGGGGCAGGTCGTGCTCGGGATGGCGGTCGGAGCCGCCAGCGCCGCCCTCGTCTTCCCCGTAGTGGTGAGATGGGCGGCATGAGCCGCTCCCCCCGCCAGCAGGTCCTGGTCTCCCCCGCCGAGCTCGCGGCCGAGCTCGGCGGCGAGAGCCCGCCCGTCGTGCTCGACGTGCGCTGGCACCTGATGGACCCCGCCGGCGCCGGACGCGAGCGGTATGCCGCGGGCCACCTGCCCGGCTCGCGCTTCCTCGACCTCGAGTCGGTGCTCACCCGCCACACCGGCGACCCGCTCGACGGTCGCCACCCGCTGCCCGACGCGGCCACGCTCTCGACCGGGCTGGGGGCGCTCGGGGTGCGAGCGGGCGACGACCTCGTGGTCGTCGACGAGCCGGGCAGCTTTGCCGCCGAGCGCGCCTGGTGGGTGCTGCGG
>JALYVC010000456.1 GCA_030853445.1 Actinomycetota bacterium
GCCCGGGGCAACGCCGCCGCGCTCGCCGAGGTCCTTGCTCCCGCACGGGTCCAGGTGCGCGCCGACACGGTCGAGCGGGTGCTGGCGGGGGGAGCGGGCGGACGACCCGCGGGTCTGGTGCTGCTCGACCCGCCCTACGACGTCGACGAGGACCGCCTCGCCGCCGTGCTCGTCCTGCTCGTCGAGCAGGGCTGGCTCGGCCCCGACGCGCTCGTCGTCGTCGAGCGCTCCTCCCGCAGCCCCGAGCCCAGGTGGCCCGCCGGGCTCGAGCTGGAGGACGAGCGCCGGCACGGCGAGACCAGGGTGTGGACCGCCCAGGTGACGCCCGGGCCCGACCCGGCCTGACGCATACGGGGCCGGGCGTTACGACGGTGCAGCGTGAGGGCGATAGCGTCGGCGCATGACGTCCTCCCTGCGCCGCTGTGTCTGCCCGGGGTCGTTCGACCCGGTGACGCTGGGTCACGTCGACGTCATCCGCCGGGCCGCGGCCCTCTTCGACGAGGTCGTCGTCGCCGTGCTGCACAACCCCTCCAAGGGCGGCACCTTCACCGTGCCGGAGCGGATGGACCTCGTGCACGCGGGGCTGGCCGAGGACGGCGAGGTCGACGGGGTGGTGCGGGTCGAGGCCTTCGCCGACCGTCTGCTCGTCGACGTCTGCGCCGAGGTGGGCGCCACGGCCATCGTCAAGGGGCTGCGGGGGATCACCGACTTCGGCTACGAGCTGCCCATGGCGCTGATGAACAAGCACCTCACCGGGGTCGAGACGCTCTTCCTGCCGGGCGACCCGCGCTTCGAGCACGTGTCGAGCTCGCTGGTCAAGGAGGTCGTGCGCTATGGCGGCGACGTCACCGGCCTCGTCCCGGAGGTGGTGCTCGCCGCCCTGCACCGTGAGATCGGGTGAAGCCGGTGCTGATTTGGGGCAGGACGAGCCGCTCCGGTAACCTTTGGAGTCGGTCTACGTCCGTTCGTGACGTGGATCGAGCCTCTCCACCTCGACGTTGGACACCATGACTCGTCTCGACCCGCGCAGCCCCCTCGTGCTCGACACCAGGGAGCTCCAACGCAGGCCCGGGGCGATGCAGGAGGTCCGCCGTCAGGTGGGGGCCCCGGAAGACCTCGGCACCGACGTCATCTCCGTCCCGACGGGCACACCCGTCGAGCTGGACCTGCGTCTGGAGTCGGTCGTCGAAGGGGTCCTCGTGAGCGGCTCGGTGCGCGCCACGGCGACCGGAGCCTGCGTGCGGTGCCTGGAGACCGCCACCTACCAGGTGGCGGCACGTCTCCAGGAGCTGTTCGCCTACTCCGACCGAGCCGCGCACCACCAGGAGGTGGACGCGGAGGCGGACGACGACGAGGTGCGGGAGATCGAGGGCGACATGATCGACCTCGACCCCCTCATCAGGGATGCGGTGGTGCCCTCACTGCCGTTCCAACCGGTGTGTCGCCCAGACTGCCCCGGGTTGTGCTCCGAATGCGGTGTACTGCTCGCGGAAGACCCCGACCACCACCATGATGTGCTCGACCCCCGATGGGCCGCTCTCGGCGGCCTGCTGGACACCAGCGGGGACACACCCGAACCTGAGAGAAGGACCTGACGTGGCCGTCCCGAAGCGGAAGACCTCGCGCTCCAACACCCGTTCGCGCCGGGCCAACTGGAAGACGACTGCAGCCACGCTCACCGCGTGCCCGCGCTGCGGGAACAACACCCTCCCGCACGTCGCCTGCCCGTCCTGCGGCACCTACAAGGGGCGTCACTACGCCACCGCGGAGCGCACCGAGCACCAGGGCTGAGCCCTCGCCGTGACGACGCCGCCGTCGGCCTCCCTGCCGCGGCCCGTCGGCGCGCTGATCGACTACCTCCTCGGGGTGGTTGATGAGCCCGTCGACGAGCCGCTGCTCATGCGTTCCCTGACCCACCGCTCGTTCGCGTACGAGCACGGCGGTCTGCCCAACAACGAGCGCCTGGAGTTCCTGGGGGACTCCGTGCTCGGGGTGATCGTCACGGACACCCTCTACCGCACCCACCCCGACCTGCCCGAGGGGCAGCTGGCCAAGCTGCGGGCGTCGGTCGTCAACATGCGCGCCCTCGCCGACGTCTCGCGCACCATCGACCTCGGTGACTTCATCTTCCTCGGGCGCGGCGAGGAGACGACGGGTGGTCGCGACAAGTCCTCCATCCTCGCCGACTCGATGGAGGCCCTGATCGGCACGATCTTCCTCTCGGTCGGCATGCGTGGGGCCGAGACCTTCGTGCACCACCTCTTCGACCCGCTCATGGCCCACTCGGCCTCGCTGGGCGCGGGTCTCGACTGGAAGACCAGCCTGCAGGAGATCGCGGCCTCGGAGGGTGCGGGTTCTCCTGAGTACCGGCTCACCGGCACGGGCCCCGACCACGCCAAGACCTTCAGCGCCTTCGTCCTCATCGGTGACGAGGTGCTCGGTGAGGGGACCGGCCGCAGCAAGAAGGAGGCCGAGCAGCAGGCGGCCGAGCAGGCGTGGGTGGTGCTCAACGCCCGCCGCGCGGGCACGCCCGGCACGTCGGCCCGTGGTCGTGGCGTGCTCGCCGGCGCGTCCACCCCGCCCCCGGTCGACCACGGCGGCTCCGGATCCTGACCCGGCGCACCCGGCGCACCCGGCGTGCCTGAGCTGCCCGAGGTCGAGGTCGTCCGCCGCGGCCTCGCCGACCACGTCGTCGGCCGTCGCATCTCCTCCGCCGAGTTCCTCGGCGCCCGCGTGGCCCGCCGCCACGTCGGCGGTCCGGTGGACCTGGCTCGCCGCGTCACCGGCACGACCGTTGCCGACGCCCGTCGCCGCGGCAAGTACCTCTGGCTGGTCCTCGCCACCGCCCACGGCCAGAGGCAGGCCCTGCAGATGCACCTCGGCATGAGCGGCCAGCTGCTCGTCGAGGCGGCCGACGCCCCCGACGAGAAGCACCTGCACGCCCGCTTCCTCTTCGACGACGACGGGCCGCAGCTGCGGTTCGTCGACCAGCGCACCTTCGGGGGGATGGCGCTGGCCGAGATCGGCCCGGGTGGCATCCCCGAGACGCTCGGGCACATCGCGCCCGACCCGCTCGAGGCGGGCTACGACCCGGCCGACGTCGTGCGCCGGATGAAGACCCGCGACAGCGCGGTCAAGCGGTTGCTGCTCGACCAGGGCCTGGTCTCGGGCATCGGCAACATCTACGCCGACGAGTCGCTGTGGCGGGCCCGGGTGCACGGTGAGCGGCCGGCCTCGTCCCTGACCAAGCCGACCCTGCACCGACTGCTCGAGCACGCGCGCGACGTCATGCTCGAGGCCCTGGCTCACGGCGGCACCAGCTTCGACGCCCTCTACGTCAACGTCAACGGCGCCTCCGGCTACTTCGACCGGTCGCTGGCTGCCTACGGGCAGGAGGACCGCCCCTGCCGCCGCTGCGGCACACCGATCCGTCGGGAGGCGTTCATGAACCGCTCGTCCTTCTCCTGCCCGCGCTGCCAGCCGCGCCCGCGGGGGCCCCGTACGCCCCCGCCCGCCGTCGTCACCCGCCGCCGGGCGTGAGCCCGTCGGG
>JALYVC010000457.1 GCA_030853445.1 Actinomycetota bacterium
GCTCGAGGCCTACAACGCCCGGCTCGCGAGCCTGCGCGACCGCGACCGCGACGGCGGCCCCGAGCGCGGCCCCGACGAGGGCTGACGAGGACTGACGAGGACTGACGCGGTTCGTTCGGCAGCACCCGGACGTCACCCCATCCGCTCCGGGGTTGACTCCGAGTCGGTGAGGTCGGCTGCGTCCGCCGAGTCAACCTTCCCCAGAGCCTAGGATCGGCCGTATGAAGATCGCCCTCGTCCAGCTCGCCTACGGAGACGACGAGACGGTCGCGGAGCGGGTCGCGCGCACAGGCGACCTCGTGCGCGCGCAGCGCGGCCACGACCTCGTCGTCCTGCCGGAGCTGTGGGCGGCGGGCGGGTTCTCCTACCGGCTCTGGGCCGACCGGGCCGAGGACCTGGCGGGGACGGTGGCCGCTGCCATGTCGGCCGCTGCCCGCGACGCCGGCGTCACGCTCCTCGCCGGCTCCATCGTCGAGCGTGGCCCGCAGGCCGGTCCCGAGGGCAAGGACCTCTGGAACACCCAGCTGCTCTTCGGCGCCGACGGCCGGCTGCTCACCCGCTACCGCAAGATCCACCGCTTCGGCTTCCGCGGCGGCGAGCCGGCGCTGATGGAGGCCGGTGACGAGCTCGTGCTCGTCGACCTCCCCGACGGCACGACTGCCGTCGACGGCACGCCCGGCACGGTGTGCGCGGGCCTGACCACCTGCTACGACCTGCGCTTCCCCGAGCTCTACCGCTCGCTGCTCGACGGCGGGGCGCGCCTCTTCGTCGTGCCCGCCGCCTGGCCCGCGCGCCGGGTCGAGCACTGGACCCTGCTCGCCCGGGCCCGCGCCATCGAGGACCAGTGCTTCGTCGTGGCGTGCAACACCGCCGGCACCCACGCCCGCACGCAGATGGGCGGTCACTCGATCGTCGTCGCCCCCACCGGCGACGTGCTGGCCGAGGCGGGCGACGACGAGCAGGTGCTCAGCATCGACCTCGACCTCGACCTGGTGGACACCTGGCGCGAGGAGTTCCCCGTGCTCGGGGACCGGCGCCTGCCGCAGGGCCTGCGCTGACCCCCGTCACCTGCGGCCTGGCCGTCGCCCCCGACGCGTTCGCCCTGTGACGCAACCGCGCTGGCCGACGAGCTGCGCCGACCTGACCTCAAGGTCGGGAACACCTCCCGCGCAGATCCCGTTGGGCCACCCGTGAGCACCACGCCCCCGTCCCTGCGTGCCCGTGCCCGGGTGCGCGCCCCCGAGCTCGTCGGCCGTCGCTGGCTCAACACCGGCGGCCGTCCCCTCTCGCTCGAGCAGCTGCGCGGCCGGGTCGTCGTGCTCGACTTCTGGACCTTCTGCTGCGTCAACTGCCTGCACGTGCTCGACGAGCTGCGTCCGGTCGAGGCGCAGTTCGCCGACGAGCTGGTGATCATCGGCGTGCACTCGCCGAAGTTCGAGCACGAGGGTGAGCCGGCGGCCGTCGAGGCCGCGGTGGAGCGTTATGCCGTTCACCACCCGGTGCTCGACGACCCCACCCTCGCCACGTGGAGCGCCTACGCCGCGCGGGCGTGGCCGACCCTCGTCGTGATCGACCCCGAGGGCTACGTCGTCGCCTCCCTGTCGGGAGAAGGGCACGGTCCCGGGCTCGCCTCGCTCGTCGAGGAGCTGCTGCTGGAGGCTCGCACCAAGGGCACCCTGAGCACCGGCGACACACCGTACGTCGCCCCGGCCCCCCGCGCCGACGCGCTCGCCTTCCCGGGCAAGGCGGTCGTCCTGCCCGACGGGTCCTTCGTCGTGAGCGACACCACCCACCACCAGGTGGTGCACCTCGAGGCCGACCTCGAGACCGAGCGTCGTCGCTGGGGTGGCCCGGATGAGCTGGGCGAGCCGCAGGGTGTGCTGGCGCTGCCGGCCGACGTCGCCGAGACCATGGGCTACGACCTGCTCGTCGCGGACTCAGTCCACCACCGCGTGGTCGGGATCTCGTTGTCGGACAGCGGGATCCAGGTCGTTGCCGGAACGGGTGAGCAGCTGCGTGAACGCGGCGGCGGCGGCCGCGCCCTGCACCAGCCCCTCTCCACCCCGTGGGACCTCGCCTGGTGGGAAGGTCGTGTCGTCATCGCGATGGCGGGGGTGCACCAGCTCTGGGAGCTGCACCTGCACGCCGACCCCGAGCAGGCCACCGTCGAGGTGCTCGCGGGCACCACGCAGGAGGGCATCCGCGACGGCGCCGTGGCGAATGCGTGGTTCGCCCAGCCGTCGGGCCTGGCCACCAGCGCCGACGGCAGCACGCTGTGGATAGCTGACGCCGAGACCTCGGCCCTGCGGTCGATGACGACCGGTGACCGCGGCCCGGTCGTGGTCACCCACATCGGGACCGGCCTCTTCGACTTCGGGCACCGTGACGGCAGCGCCCACGGCCCGCTCGGGAGCGAGCAGGTGGGCGACGCGCTGCTCCAGCACCCGCTCGGGGTCACCGTGCTGCCCGACGGGTCGGTGGCGGTCAGCGACACCTACAACGGCGCGCTGCGCCGCTTCGAGCCTCTGGGCAACCAGGTGACGACGCTGGCGACCGGGCTGCACGAGCCGAGCGACGCCGTGCTCGAGCCCGACCCGGACGGCGGGTACCGGCTCGTCGTGGTCGAGTCGGCCGCCCATCGGCTCGTGCGGGTCGCCTTGCCGAGCCAGGCCCAGAGGGTCGACGGGCCGGCCCACCGCACCCAGCGCCCAGTGACCGACCTCTCGGCCGGTGAGGTGGTGCTGCAGGTCACCTTCACCCCTCCCGCCGGGCAGCAGCTCGACGACCGGTACGGCGACCCCACCCGGCTCGTCGTCTCGGCCACCCCGCCTGAGCTGCTGCTCGAGGGGGAGGGCACGGCGTCCGGCCTCGCCCGGACGCTGCGGCTCGCGGGCGGCATCCCGGCCGGCACGCTGCACGTG
>JALYVC010000486.1 GCA_030853445.1 Actinomycetota bacterium
GTCGCGCTGCGGTTGCGGCGGACCGGGATCGGGATGCGCGACAGCAGGCCCGGGCGGGCGGCGACGGCGAGCGGCAGGGAGAGGACGAGCGCCTCGACGGCCAGCACGCAGACCCAGCCGACGGCGAGCCCGGCGGCGGTGCCGGTGATGCGCAGCCCGACGTAGGCCGCCACGAGCTCCGCGACGGTCATGCCGAGCATGACGAGGGTCGCCGAGGTGGTGCGCTCCTGCACCCGGCGCAGGGCGACGAAGTGGTCCTTGACGACGAAGAAGAGGCCGGCCAGCGCGAGGACGCGCAGGATGGTCACGCCCTCGGTGGAGTACTGCGAGCCGAAGACCCTGAGCACGTAGGGGGCCAGGGGGAAGAGCAGGAGGTTGGCCAGGACGCTGAGGCCGAGGGACACCGGCAGGGTGAACTTCATCCGGTCGAGCACGGCCCGCTCGTCGCCCTCGGCGGAGGCGAAGAGGCCGACCGTGATCGCGTAGGGCAGCGTGAAGACGACGCCCGTCACCTGCAGGGCCGTCGTGAAGATGCCGTTCTCGCGACTGGAGACGACGACGAGCACCAGCAGCGGCAGGATCTGCAGGGGCGCCTGGAGCGTCGTGTTGAGTGCGTGGTGCGACAGCGCCAGCCGGCCGAGCCCACGCAGTCGCCGGGGGTCGATCAACTTCGACCCGTCCTCGAGGGCGCGGCCGCCGCGGGTGCGCCACGCGACCAGGGGCAGCGAGGCGAGGGTGCCGATGGTCCAGGCCAGGAAGATGGTCATGCCACCCTCCTGCCCGGCGGCGGCGAGGGCGACGAGGACGACGAGCTTGGTGACGCTCGCGACGGTGTTGCGCTCGGTCTGGAGGCGACCGCTTCCGAGCACCAGCACGGCCTGGTCGGCGACGAGGCCCACAGCCATCAGTGCGGTGCCCACGGCGAAGAGCGCGAGGGTGGAGGGGCTACCGGCGACGGCCTCGAGGTTGGTGGCCCCGAAACCGCGGATGGCGACCAGGGGCACGACGACCGCGAGCACGCCCGCGACGGTGCCTGCCAGCGCGAGGGCGGTGCGCACGAGCACCCGACGATGACCCTGGTCGGTGCGGGGCAGGCGGCTGATCAGCAGCGTGCCGAGGCCGACGGTGCCGAAGGTGCCGACCAGCGTCATCAGTGACACGGCGGCACCGCCGACGCCGACGGCGCCGATGGAGAACTGGCGGGCCGCGAGCAGCCAGAAGGCCAGACCGAGCACGCTGGTCAGCGCGTAGGTGCTGACCAGCGTGGCGCTGATCGCCGCGATCCTGCTCAGGCCGGAGCGGGCGTCGACGGCCTGCTGGCCCGGCTGTGCGCCGGTGGCGTCCGGAGTGGGGCCGACCGGTGTCCCGGCGGCGGCCGTCGCGCTCCCCGCAGTGCTGGCGGGGGTCGCGTTCGGTGTCGTCACGGACATCGGTACCTTCCTTCCTCGTGCTCGTTCTTCGTGGTGGCTCTGGTGCTGCGAGTCGTGCTGCGGTGGCAGCGGGTCAACGTCGGTAGTCGTCCTGCAGGCGCTCGATGTCGTCCTCGTCGAAGTGGCCGTAACCGATCTCGAGGATGCGCACCGGGCTCGCGCCCGAGTTGCCCATCCGGTGGATGCTCCCCCGGGGCACCCACACGACCTCGTCGTGGGAGGCGGTCCAGCTCCGTGCGTCGACCTCGACGTCGACCGGGCCGTCGAGCACCTGCCAGCGCTCAGCACGGTGGGTGTGCCGCTGCTTGCTGAGGCGGGCCCCCGGCTCGACGGTGATGACCTTGACGGTCGTCTGCTCGTTGAGCGTGTACTGCTCGAACTGCCCCCACGGACGCTGCGACGAGAACGTGTCGGGCAGGGACTGCGGGACGGTGCCAGCGAGGATGTCGGTCATCGGGTTGCTCCTGTGAGGTCGGCTGGGTGCTCGAGGGTCTCGAGGGGTTCGGCGCGGGGAGGGGTAGCCGATGGGGTCACGGGGGAGGTTCTTGCGGTGGGCGTCCGGGGGCCCGGGGCCATGGTCTCGAGGGCAGGGGCCATCCGGTCGACCACGTGGCTCCACAGGAACCGCTCGGCCACCCGACGGCGACCGGCGGCGCCGAGGCGTGCGGCGTCCGCCGGGTCCCCCAGCACCTGGACGAGGGCCTCGACGAGCTGGGGCACCAGGTCGTCGCCGGGCTCGACGAGCATCCCGGTGGTGCCGTCCACCACCATCTCGGGCACCCCGCACTGCCTGGTCGCGACGACGGGCAGCCCGTGGGCCATGGCCTCGAGCACGACGAGGGGGAAGGGGTCGAAGGTGGAGGGCAGCACGAAGACGGAGGCGGCGGCATACAGCCGTGACATCGCCTCGCGGCCGTCGACCCGGCCGATGACCTCGACTCCGTCCTGAGGGGGAATCGGGTGGGGGGTGCCGACGACCTGCAGCCGGGCACCGGGCACCCGGGCCCGCACGAGGCGGAACGCCTCGAGCAGCTGCGGACCGCCCTTGCGCTCGAAGTCGTTGCCGACGAAGAGGACCGTGGGGGCGGCGTCCGCCGGGCGGGACCGCTGGGTGGGCAGCCGGTCGAAGTTGACCCCCGCCCCGACGACGGTGACCCGCTCGGCGGGGACCCCGTAGTCGTCCACCAGGGACGCACGGGTGGGCTCGGAGAACGCGAAGAGGTGGGCGGCGCCGTGGTACTGCCGGCGCTCGCGCACGAGCCAGCGCTGGAGGGCCCTGCCCCTCAGCGGGTTCCAGTCGGGCCAGTGGTCGGCCGACTGGCGGTGGGTGCAGTCGACGTAGAGGACGGCGCGCGGGTCGCCCAGGGCGAAGAGGGCGTGCGTCTGCACGACGACGTCGACGCCGGTGTCGGACCGGGCCTCGACCGCCCGCAGGGCCGAGTCGGCGCGGCGCGAGCGCAAGGTGACCGCCAGGTTGCTCTTGTAGAACCGTTCGACCCACGAGCGGCGGCTGGGCCGGAAGGTCACGCCGGCGACCAGCAGGCGCTCGACGCGCGTCAGCTCGGCATCGACTCGACCGACGACCGTGTAGCGCTCGGAGAGTGCGGCGTTCAGGTGCGGAGTCAGTGCGTCTCCGCGGTCGGCGATGAGGACGCGAGCTCGTGGGGTGACGACGGCGTGCGACATGGTGTCCTTTCCGATCGGGGAGGTGGTGGGTGGGTGGTGGTGGAGCGGGAGGTGGGTGTGGAGTCAGGAGGCGAAGACGATGACGTTGGCCTGGTAGCCGCCCCGGGAGTGGTCGTAGCTTCCACCGCAGGTGATCAGGCGCAGGGCAGGACCGGGCACGGGGCCGTAGGTCTCTTCCGTCGGGAAGTGGTTCTTCGCCACGGTCTGCACGGCGTCGACGGTGAAGGTGACGAGGCTGCCGTCGCGCCGCGTGACGACGATGGGGTCGCCCTGCCGCAGCTGGCCGAGCCTGGCGAAGACGGCCGGGCCGGTGGTGGAGTCGACGTGGCCGAGCACCACGGCCGGGCCCTGCTGACCCGGAGCGGGACCGCGGTCGAACCATCCCGCGAGGGACGGGTCGGAGGGCACCTCGACGCTGCCGTCGGCCGCCACCCCCAGCTCACCGAGGCGGGTGTCCACGCCGATGGAGGCGATGCGCAGGCTGGCCGGCCGCAGTGCGGCCGGTGCACCCACTGCGGCGGCCCCGCCCGCCGGCACCTTCTCCC
>JALYVC010000483.1 GCA_030853445.1 Actinomycetota bacterium
CTGGCGGATAGCCGGCTGTTGGGCCGCTATGTCAGCGGTGTCGATCCTCGATGGGACGCGGCCTGTGTGCAGGTGCTGGCGGACCTGACGGATGCGTCGACTCCGACGATGAACGTGGTGATTGCCCGGATCGGTAGAGAGGTCGAGGCCGAGCATGGACACGGGGTGGTGCCGATTCCGTCGACAGCGACGGCGTACCGGCGGTTGAAGCAACTGGCCAAGGGCACCCACGCGTTCGGTAGCGGCAAGGCGAGGCGGTCGGTGGCGCAGCGTCCGAAGGGGGTGTACGGGCGGCTGGTCGCGACCCGTCCGGGTGAGTTCGTGGTGCTGGACACGACGCCGTTGGATGTGTTCGCGATGGAGCCGGTGACATTGCGGTGGGTCCCGGTGGAGCTGACCGTGGCGATGGACCTGTTCGACCGGTGCATCGTCGGTCTGCGGTTGCAGCCGGTCTCGACGAAGTCCCAGGACGTCGCGAACGTGCTGTTCCAGGCAGTGACCCCGCAGTCGAGCGACTTGAGCGACTCGGGTGACGACTCGGGTGACGACTCGGGTGGGTGGCCGTTTCATGGGGTGCCGCGGAACGTGTTGTTCGGGACCGAGGAACCGGACGGGGTATCCCAGCAGCGGGTCGGCGCCCTGCCGGGGTGTGTGCCGGAGACGATCGTGGTCGACCACGGCAAGCAGTATCTGTCCGCGCACGTGGTCGGGGTGTGCGCCCGGATGGGGATCAGCGTGCAGCCGGCGATCCCGCACAAGCCGACCGACAAGCCGACCGTGGAGCGGTTCTTCAGGACGTTGCGCGAGTCCCTGCTGCAGCACCTGCCGGCGTACAAGGGCCCGGACGTGTACTCCCGCGGCAAGGACGTCGAGGGGCAGGCGTTCCTGTATGTCTCGGAGCTGGAGCAGATCATCCGCGAGTGGGTCGGCACGATCTACCACCACACCAAGCACTCCGGGTTGTGCGTGCCGCAGTGGCCCGGGGTGGCGTTCTCCCCGGCGGAGATGTTCCAGGTCGGTCTGGCCCGGGCCGGGTCGCTACGGCTGCCGGCCCACCCGGAACTGGCGTACGAGTTCCTCAACGTGGCCTGGCGCACCATCCAGCACTACGGCGTCGAGATCGACGGCCGCCGCTACAACGGTCCCGGACTGAACCTGCACCGCAACCACCGTTCGACGTACGGCGGTGTGCACGCCGGGAAGTGGCCCTTCTGCATCGATGTCCACGACGTGCGGTTCATCTACTTCAAGGACCCCGACACCCACGGCTGGCATCGGCTCGAGTGGGAGCACGCGGTCAGGCTGACCGGCCCGTTCAGCGCCGACGCGGCCGAGTACGCCAAGCAGGTCAGCATCCGGACCAACCGGCACGTCGACCCGCACCAGGCCGTCCAGGACCTGCTCGAGCAGTGGACCCAGGGTGAGGTCCTCACTCGCCGAGACCGTTCCCTGGCCCGCCGGCTCAGCGCCCAGCGAGCCGACGCCAATCCTGACGAGACGGGTCCGGCTGAGGCGGGTGATACGGGCGACGCGGGTGACACGGCCCGTGACATCGCGTCGCTGCCGTCGGTGGTGGACCTGCTCTCTCGCCGTCAGCGCAACGGCCGGCAGGGCCTGGACGTGGTCGATGACGTGGACGTGTTCGAGCGGTACTACGCCGCACATCCGGAGGGTGGGTTCGAGGTGTTCGACGAGTGAGCAACCCGTGGGCGGCGTGGCTGGACCGGAACGGCACCGACCGGTTCCAGCTGTCCCGCAAGGCCGGCTGGGACGCGTTCGTCAACGCCGCCCAGCGTGAACCCCTGCAGGTGCTGTCGCGGGCGGGGATGGCGGGCCTGTCCGGGGAGGAGCTGGAGGACTACACCCAGGCCCGGATGGTGTGGAACGCGAACCTGCCCACGGTCCGCACGACCCAGCTGGATCTGGCGTACGGGATCATCGAGCAGGTGATGGCCTCGGGCCACCGCGACGGGGACCGGCTCCGCGGGTCGGTCGTGATCGACGCCGCCCCCGGGCTGGGCAAGACCACGATCGCGACGCGGTACGCGCGTGACTTCCACCGCAGGGTGTACCGGCGGGAAGGGCCGCACACCCCGGAGGGGCATCAGCGTCTGCCGGTGGCGTTCATCCCGCTCAGCGCCGGGATCACGCTGAAAGGGTTGAACCAGAAGCTGCTGGAGTTCTACGGGCACCCCGGGGCGGAGCGGGCCACCAGCTCGCGGCTGGCGTCGCTGGCGGTGGACTGTGTGCTCTCGTGTCAGACCCGGCTGGTCGTCATCGACGACCTGCACTTCGTTGACTTCAAGCACCGCAACGGCGTCGAGGTCTCGAACCACCTGAAGTGGCTGGCGAACGAGATGCCGGTGACGTTCGTCTACACCGGGGTGCAGCTGTCCGAGAAGAGGTTCTTCGACGAGGGCCTGCTCGGTGAGCAGGCGGTGTACGCGCAAACCTCCCGCCGGGCCACCCGCTGCCCGGTGGCCCCGTTCACGATCGGCACCGGCGCCGGGTTCCGGGCCTGGGTCGACCTGCTGTCGGCGATGGAGGGGCACCTCAAGCTCGCGGACGCCCGGCCCGGCATGTTGACCGACCACGCGCGTGAGCTGCACCGGCGCACCCAGGGCCACATCGCGTCGCTGACGAACCTGATCGACCGGGTCTGCTACCTGGCCATCGCCACTGGCGCCGAGACCATCACCGCCGACCTGATCGCCTCCACCACCATCGACAATGCCGCCCAGTCCCTCAGCCGAACCGGCTGACACCGCGCTCCACCCCGCCGCAGCAGCCCTGGAGCGAAGGGCTGCCAGGGCGGCGGGTCTGCCGTCGCCTCGGCTGATCCCGGCGGGCTACGACCTGAGCGCGCTGCCCCTGTTCGTCGACCCCGCACCCGGGGAGCAGCTGTGCAGCTGGCTGGTGCGGTGGGCTCTGCGGTACGGGCTGCCGGTCAGCCGGCTGCTCGCTCAGGTCGGGATCACCCTGCCGTCAGCCCCAGCCGCCCGGCTCGAACGGCAGCTGCGCCGACGGCACACCGCGACCCTGACCGCGGCCGCCGGGATCCCCGCCCTCCCCCCGGAACCGGACACCGGCGCCACAGAGAGTCCGGCCAGCAGGGGCACCCGGTTGCGGGCGCAGGTGGAGGGTTACCTGATCCGGTACCACCGGCGCGAGACACCGTTGCCGACGTCGTACCGGTACTGCCCGGACTGCCTGGCTGAGTCCGGCGGGGTGTGGCTGGCCGAGTGGTCCCAGCCCCTGCACACGATCTGCGTCCCCCACCGTGTGCTGTTGCGCCGCTGCTGCCCCGACTGCGGGCGGCGACGGTTCTCCTCCCCCGCCTGGATGACCCACGACACCCCGGCCTGGACGTGCAGCGAACCCGCATCCCCACAGACCCGGCAGGTCCGGGTGCCGCGGACCCGCCACCCGGTCTGCGGGCGAGACCTACGCACCACTTCCGCCGAGCCGGCGTCCGATGCCGACCTGGCCACCCAGCTGCGGTTGTGGGACCTGGCTGTCGCCGCCGCCGACGCCCCGGACGGACGGGACGGACAGGACGGACAGGACCGCAGCTACGGCGGGTTCCCGGCCAGCAACCGGGACGTCTTCGACGCCGCCTTGGAGCTGACCGTCGAACGGTTCGGCGACCTGCGGCCGCTGGTGCGTGCCACCACCGCCCCCCGCGTCCTGCTCGACGCGGTGGCGGCCGCGTTCCAGGTGCTCGACCAGCCCGACGCCGACGCCGCCGCCCACGTCGCATCCGGCTACGGCCTGCTGCATCCGGCCGGCCCGGTCACCCCGATCGGGCCGGACCGGGTGCTGAACCTGCGTCCGCGTAACCCGCTCCTGGCCTCCATCCGACTGGCCACGCTCCACGACCGGCTCTCCCCCAGCGCTCAGCTGGTGTTCCGCACCGGCAGCAGCCTGCCCCGCTACCCCCAGCCCCAGCCTCAGCCCCAGCTGTGGCGAACGGGCGCGGACCAGGCCCAGCTGGCCTGGATCCCGCAGCTGATCTGGCCCGGACAGCTGACCCCGTGGATCGACGACCGCGACTTCCGCGACCGTGCCGCCGCCTCGATGCTGCTGGCCAAGGTCGGCAGCACCCGACCGTGGCGATTCATCGCCCTTGACCTGGGTCTGCCCGCGGACCTGGCCACCTCCCCGGCCAGCCTGGTCCGCTCCCTGAAACGGGACGGGACCTGGCCTGACGTGCTGGCCCGCCTCGACGACCTGGCCGGACGGCTCGAGCAGGACCCGCCGCCGATCAACTACCAGGCCCGCCGGTGGACCGCCGCCCGCTACGACGACGTGATCGCCGCGGTCAACCACACCATGGCCTACCTCGGGCCGCCTCATCCCTGGTGCACCACCCACCTGCTGGTCGAGCTGTTCTGGCCGGTCTACACCGGCGGAGACCTGCGCCTGGCCGCACCCGCCACCGGCACCCTGCTCAACCCCGACCTGTACCACCAGCACGACCACGACACCGGGAACGCTGGCCCGCTGAGCGACCCGCGGCTGCTGGCGTTCTTCACCGCCACCGCGGCCACCCTGAACGGGGCCACCGACAACGCCGCCGAACCGTTGACCTGGCAGCCACCTCGAAGGCACCCCGACGGCCGCTACCCGTGGCCTGGGCCTGATTCGCGGTCAGACCCCCCACCGGAGGATGTCGACGATTCCCTCGCTCGTCGCTGGATGGCTGAGGAGGGCGACCTGTCGTGGGCGCCGCCGCTGAGGCTGCCCCACCGGGGGGTGGCCCTCGACTCGGTCAGAAAGATCGTCCTGGCCATGGCGGAGTCTCCCGCCGGATCGCTGGCCGACCAACCGGCCATAACCGAGCGGATCGCCGTCCACCTCCACCGGATCTACGGCATCGACGATCAGGACGCGCTGGCCGAACTGGTCCCCGTCGCCATCGCCACCTACCAGGCGGTCGGCGGCGCCCGCCACGACCCGCACCAGGTCGACCCGCTCTTCGACCAGCAGCTGAGGCACACCTTCACCCTCGACGCACGACCTCTGGTCGACCACGGCGACGCGATCTGGGACATCAGCCACGAATGGAAACCCGCACCACCCCGCAAGCCCACACCCTCGGCCACGAAGCGACCCACCGAGACCCCGACCACCGCCAAGGCGGCTCACGGGACGACTCCCCCGCGTCGGACAACAGCCGCGAAACCTACCCGCCTGGACCGCCTCGCAGCCAACGTCCACGCTACCCGCCAACGACAGCTAGCCCGACGGCCGCCTCAACCGCAGCCGAGTTCGGCAGCAAGCCCGGATGAAGGCTGACCATGCGCGCTCCAGGCCGCACTCGCGCCCGGCGCCTCCCCATCAGACGTCGGCTGCAGCCAGGACATGTTTCTGGGAGCGACGTGAAAAAAGTCTGGCAACCTGTTGATAGATGTGATCTTCCTCACTACGTTTCATCCCATCGGAGTCAAACGACGCCGATTGATCTCATGAGGAGGAAGAGTGCTGTCAAAGAAGATCAAGCTCACCGCCGCGGTTGGTGTCACACTCATCGCGAGTGCACCGGGGATGGCGTCGGCGGTCTCGAACCTGACCAGCTATCAGGGATCCGACTACTCGTGGAACAACGGCGCCTACTCCATCTACGCGTGTGACCAGGAGAACGACTCGCACGACGTGTCGGCCGACTGGGTCCAGTCGGGTACATCGACCGAATACCACGTGGTCGACTCGTATGGAAACGGTTGCTCCTCGTCTGGCACGGGATACCTCTACCGCCACCGTGCGGTGGAGCTGCTGCCTGGCACGGACGCCTACGGTAGTTGGGTTTACCCGAACTGAGTGACCAGGTGGGTCCCGGGCTCGTCGGGTCCGGGACCCGCACCTCAATAGAAGGAGCACGGCAGGATGAGGGAGCAGGTGCTGTCGGTGCGCGACCTGGAAGTCAGGTACGGGTCGACGACGACGGTCTTCTCGGGGCTGGGCCTGGAGATCCGGGCCGGGGAGGCGGTGGCGGTGATGGGCCCGTCGGGTTCGGGCAAGTCCAGCCTGCTTGCCTGCGTCACCGGCATGCTGGTGCCGTCTACGGGACAGGTCGAAGTGGGTGGACGGGTCATCTCGATGATGTCCAGCAGCCAGCGTGCGGCTGTCCGTCGGGAGGCGCTGGGTCTGGTGTATCAGGGGGCTGACCTGCTGCCGGAGCTCAGCGTGGAAGAGAACGTGGCGCTGACTATTTTGTTCGACGGTCAAGGCAGGGCGCGGGCGCTGACTCGAGCCCGTGAGGCGTTGGCACAGGTGGGCCTGGCGGAGCACGCCGGCAAACGTACGGACGAGATCTCTGGCGGGCAGGCGCAGCGGGTGGCTCTGGCCCGGGCGTTGATCCGGCCCTCGATGCAGCTGCTCGTGGCGGACGAGCCGACCGCGTCCTTGGATGCGGCGAACGCTCGGCAGATGACCGGGTTATTGCTGGAGCGCACGCGGGCCTGCGGCGCTGGGGCGCTGGTCGCCACCCATGACCGGTCGGTCGCTGACGCGTGCGACCGGGTCGTCGAGCTGCGCCACGAGCCCGCGGAGCTCGTGCTGTGACCACACTGAAGCTGGCGTGGCGGCTGGCGTACAGCCGCGACGCCCGGCAACGCTGGCGCCAAGTCAGCGTGGTCCTGGGCGCGTTCGCCGCCACCGCCATCGCATTGTTGGCGGTCGGGATCGCGAACCTCGCCCACGAGTCCGACGCCCGGATCACTGAGCGTTCACCGGCCTGGGCGATGGACACGCAGGGTCACGTCACCCCGGGTGGAATTTTGCGCATCTCGGCCCGCGGACTGCAGACGACGCAGTTTGGCCAGTTCCCGGTGGTGTGGCTGGATCCCCTGCCGGGACACGAGGCAGACCCGGCGACGGTCCCGCCCGGCCTGTCCCGGCTTCCCGCTCCTGGTGAAGGGGTCCTCTCTCAAGGCCTGGTCGAGCGGGGGCTCAGGGCCGAGGACTTCGGACTGCAGTCCTCCACGGCCGGGGTCGGAGCCCACGGCGCGATCGGCCAGGCGGGGCTCTCCACCTTGTCGGAGGGGTGGATCTACGCTCGTCCGGCACCGGGGCGCAGCCTGGGAGAAGGCGGCGCTGTGCTGCTCTCCAAGGGGTATCTCTCCACCAGCGAGGGCATCTCACTGGAGACGATCCCCGAGGTACCCACCAGTGGCGCCGCGCTGGTGGGGGTGGCCTGGATGCTGCTGGCGCCGGCGGCGTTTCTGCTGCTCAGTGCCGCTCGCGCCATGTCCGCTGTCCGGGACGCCCGCGCCCAGACGCTGTGGCGCCTCGGCGTCGCCTCCCGCCGCGTTCGCGCTCTTCTCGCAGCAGAGACGGCGCTACTGGCGCTGGCCGGAGCCCTTCCTGCCCTCGCCCTGTGGGTGCTGGTGCTCAGTCGGGCCACGACGGTGCCGCTCACCGTGGCGACGTTGAAGTCAGGGGCGCTAGCCTTCCCGTTGTGGATGGCGGTTGCGACCACCCTGGGCACCGTCGCCCTAGCAGCCCTCGCCGCGGTCATCGGCCGCATCCGTGACCGGTCGATCAGCCGGGACGCCCGCACGGTCCGTAGTTGGCACGCCGCGCCCCTGGTGCTGGCCTTCCTGATGATGGCGGTCGGCCCATGGCTTCCACCGACCTCACAGCTACGCCAGTACCTGCTCTTCGCCGGCCTGCTGCTCACCTTCGTAGCGCTGCCCATGGCGCTGCCCACCGTCGTGGCGCATGTCGGCTCCCTGCTCGGGCGCTCCGGCCGGCCGGCGGTCTGGCTGGCCGGACGCCGCCTGAAGCTCCGCTCGGCCAACCTCGCCAGACCAGGGGCCATGGTCGGGGCCTTGGTCTTCGTCGCCGGAGCGGCGTTCGCCCTCTACGACCACCTCGTCGCCAGCGAGAACAACCTCGGCGGCAACGCCGCCTTCTCGACCTTCTCTGTGAACTGGCGTGACGCCAAGCCCACCGACCTCGCCAACGCCCGAACCCTCGCCCCGGACTTCACCGTGCTGGCAGTCGCCAGCAATGACAACATGGGCCCGGCAAGTGACGGCAACATGACCCCGCCCAATGTGTACTTCCACGACTGCGCCCAGCTAGCCCAATGGGCCGACCAAGTCCCTCTGCCCGCCTGCACCGCCGCCGGAGAAGTCACCGAGCAAGCCACGAGCTACTTCCAGACGTTGACACGCTCCACGCCGGTCATCGGCGCCCCCGCCGATGCGGCAGCCCAGGCGGAAGCCTTCATCCTCGCCGCCAAGGGGACGTCCTCCCAGGACGTGATGAAGGCACTGGCGACCCTTCCCGCCGTCAACATTAACCAGATCGGCGGGTTGTCCAAGACCCGAGACCCTCAGGCGGGCTGGATGATCGCTGGCTGGACCCTCGCCACCGCCCTGCTCGCCGTCGCGCTCATCCGCGAAATCGGTGACCGTGGGCTGGCGTCTATGCAGGACGTCAGCCGCCTGCTACGACTAGGACTGCGCCGCCGTGAGATCGAGACGTCCTACCGTTGGAGCCTGCTTCCGCCCGTCGCGGTCGCGATACCCATCGGCTTCGTCGGCGCAGTCCTCTTCGCCCTTCTCGGCTACGAGCTGGGTTTCACCGTCAACGACCTAGCCCGGATCGGGGCCGTGGCGGTGATCGCGGCACTCGTCTCGGTTGGGACCTTCAGCATCGTCTTCGCCATCCAGCGACGAATCTCCGACCTCACAGACTGAGTCTCAGCAGGCCGCGCAGTGCCCCATGGGAGCGGGCGGCTCGGTCCACCGTATCCGCCGCGCTTGTGCTGCACCCCAGAGACGTCGCGCCAGGCGCCTTCGACGGGCTTCCCGTGTGAGTGAATCTGCTTGTGTGCCAAGCTCGGGGAGTTGCGCGTTCTAAATCGGCGGCTCGGAGCTCTCCCTGGGCGGTGGCAGTGGCTGGCTTCGACACCGCCACCGTCCACCGCTCAGGGGCTCACGCTCCGGATCCACACGACCGATGAGCAAGGGGGTGGGGACTTTTACTTGGACACCAGCGGGGACCTCGTCTGGCCACCAGTGGGGACTTCGCCATGGCCATGGACAGCACACCCTCAACCTCAAGGCGCGGACCCCGGCGGGACGCGCCGATGTCAGCTGGGACATTGGTCACGAGTGGTAACCCAGCCCGCCCCCTCAGCGCCGGACACCGCCCCCGCCTGGCCCCTCCGCTTCGCGACGGTCAGTAGTTGCAGCCCAACGAGACGGTGCGGTCCGGTCGAGAGTCGCGCGGGTCAACGGTCACGACGTACGTGAGTCCTGATCCGGCGGTCGCTTCGAGGCGTGTCGGTGAGATCCACCGGATGGACTCCAACCCGTTGTTGCGGTCGTCACCGTTGAAGCAGCCGACCGGCCATGACCTTGCGACCAGACCCGGGGACTGTCGGACGGAGACGTCCCACACGGGGTCGATGACCGCCCAGCCGTGGGTCACGACGAGCACCGAACTGCCGCGGTAGCGACTGCACTGGCGGGCTGCGGACCACCGCGAACGTTAAGGATTTGGACAAGGTTGTGAGACGACCTTGGGTCTCAGCATCTTGTCCCGCTGCAGGTCAGCGGCTCGCACCCGCGACAGGTCGCGCCGGAACCTACATCCGCAACGAGACCCCGCTGCGGGACGGTTTCGCGAGCCGACCGGTTGACGCATCAAGGCCCAGCGACAATACTTAGGTAGGTGCCTAAGTATTATCACGAGCTCGATGCCGTGCTCCGCGCTCTCGCGGACCCGACGCGGCGGGCGGTCCTGGAACGGCTGGCCACGTCGCCCGCCGTCGTGTCCGAGCTCGCGGCACCGTTCTCCATGGCGTTGCCGTCGCTCCTGCAGCACCTGCGCGTACTGGAGAACGCGGGACTGGTCGCGTCGCAGAAGCACGGACGCGTGCGCACCGTGAGCCTGCGACCGGGCGTCCTCGACGTCCTCCACCTGTGGCTCGGCGAGCTACGGACCCCCGCAGAACGTCAAGCCGACCTGCTCGGCATCCACCTGGCCCGTACGCCCCCGAAGGGAGCCTGACACGCCCCGTGTTCGCATCGACCTGTTCGCCTCACTGGACGGCTACACCTCGACCGGCCAGACCTCGGAGAGTCCGATGGGTGACGACTGGGGACGCCTCACCTCGGCCTACGCCGCGACCCGCACGTTTCACCGGCGAGTCTTCGGCGACACCAGCGGCACCGGCACAACCGGCATCGACGACTCCTACGCCGCCGCGCACTTCGAGGGCGTCGGCGCCGAGATCATGGGCGCGGCCATGTTCGGCCTGCACACGTTCCCCGACGATCCGGACTGGAAGGGCTGGTGGGGCGACCGGCCCCCGTTCGGCACCCCGGTGTACGTCCTCACCCACACCGCACCGCGTCCATCGTGCCCGATGCTGGGCGAGACGACGTTCCACTTCCGCAGTACCGCGATCGAGGACGTGCTCGCCGAGGCGACCGAGGCTGCCGGCGGCCTCGACGTGCGCGTCGGTGGAGGGATCAGCACCGCGCGCGACTTCTTGCGCGCCGGCCTGGTCGACCACCTGCACGTCATGATCGCGCCGGTCCTGCTCGGGCGGGGCAGTCGGCTGTGGGACGACCTGCGCGGCTTCGAGCTCACCCATCAGGTGAAGACCGAAGTGGCCGAGAGCGGCACGACCCACGTCACCTTCACGCGTTAGGGCATTCCCATGACGATCGAACGTCGACTGGCTCGCGTCGGCGGACCCGACGTTGCCGAAGGGGCGTTTCACGACGGTCCGGTCTCGATGGCTGAGCAACCCGACCGGGCCGAACTCGCGGCCCGTGGGGTTGCTGGAGCACCGCTCAACGACCCACCGGAACCCTCCACACGTCAACGGCGTTGCGCCAGCCTGGGCGCCCCGTCAGACCCTGAGGATCCCGACAAGGTGGTGAGCATCCGTGCGTCTTGGCCTCTTGTCACGCCGCAGGTCACCGAGCTGGGCCAGTGACAGAGAGTGAACCCGCACGTCCTGGAGGTCTCGCCGCAGCTTGTCCGTGCGTCGATACCCTGTCCGTGGCGTGTCAGTGTCCCGGGTTCTCGTCCGTGGCGAGCAGACTGAGGATGTGCCGGATCGAGCACTGCTGACAACCGAAACCCACGACGTCTGCGCGGGTGGAGGAGGCTTGGCGCGGCGGCCTCGACCTCCTCGGGTGGGGTTGGCGCTGACCTCTCGATCTCGACGCCGGTCGCCATCGCGATCGGTCTGGCGCTGTTGTTGCCGGTGATCCCGTTCACCCTGCATTGGAGCCGAGCGCACCAGCGGCCCCCACGACGAGACCGACGAAACCGATCGCCTCAGCCACTACCCCCGGCCCGGCGCCTGACCGCGCACCCCGCCCCATCAGATTGTGAGACCAGCCTCGTGAGCAGCTTCGTGACCACCCTGAGCCTTCCGAAGTACGGTGACCAGCCGTTCCTCACCGACGGCGGCCTCGAAACCGATCTCATCCACCGCCGAGGCGTCGAGCTTGAGCACTTCGCCGCGTTCCCGCTGCTCGACACCCAGCACGGACGAGCCCTGCTACGCAGCTACTACGACGACTACGTCGCCATCGCGCGCGCCAACGCGGCTCCGCTTCTGCTGGAAAGCCCGACCTGGCGCGCCAACCCCGACTGGGCCACCCTGCTGGGTTACCCGCCGTCCGAACTCTCCCGGGTCAACACGGCCGCCATCGCCCTGATGCGTGAGATCCAGGCCCAGCACCCCGACGTACACACCGTAGTCAGCGGCTCGATCGGTCCCCGCTACGACGGCTACTCCGCCGACGCGCGCCTCGACCCGGACGAGGCCGCCGACTACCACAGCGCGCAGCTGCACGCTTTCGCTGCCGCCGGTGCCGACCTCGCCACCGCCTACACCATCACCCACGTCGGCGAGGCGATCGGCATCGTGCGCGCCGCGCGGGGCGCCGGCCTACCCATCGCGATCTCGTTCACCGTCGAGACCGACGGACGCTTGCCCAGCGGCACGGCACTCGCTGACGCCATCACCGACTGCGACGCCCACGCCGCACCCGACTACTACCTGCTCAACTGCGCGCACCCCACGCACATCCAGGCTGCGCTCACCGCACCCGGTCCGTGGACCGCCCGCATCGCCGGCATCCGCGCCAACGCCTCCACCCGCAGCCACGCCGAGCTCGACGACTCCCCCGACCTCGACGACGGCGACCCCACCCGATTCGCCACGGACCTGCACGCACTCGCCGCCCGCCTGCCCCACGTGGCGATCCTCGGCGGCTGCTGCGGCACCGACGCCCGCCACATTGCTGCCCTCGCCCACTCCGGGCCACCACGATCCGCATCGCCGAGTGCCGGATCGGAGACCGCATGAGCACCGCGACGTCCACCACGACAATCGACGACGACCGCATCAGGGTCACGACCTGGACGTTCCCCACTCCCGGCGACAGCACAGGCCCGCACCGCCACCAGTACGACTACATCGTCATCCCGGTCACCGGCGGTCGGCTCAGCGTCACCACACCCGACGGCGAAGTCCATCACATGACCCAGGTCGCCGGGGTCCCCTACCTCGGCACCGCCGGCACCACCCACACCGTCACCACCCTCGAAGCCGACCCGTTGACCTTCGTCGAGATCGAGTTCACATCCTGAGACGCCCACTCCATTGCGACAGACGAGACGGAATGCCTTTCGGGGAGTCCCATGTGGGGAACGAGGAACGTCAGACCGGTGTGCGCAGCAGGGGTGTCCTGGTACACCCGCCCGGTGACGATGCTCGCGTAGGGACCTCATACGGTTCGAGCGGCGGCCCGTCCGCTATCCACCTGAGACGCTGGCCGCATGAACAGGACCGAGCCAACCCGACTGCCCGAGCTGATGTCGCACGACCGGGCCGCACTCGATGCCCTGCTCGAGTCGACCGTCGTCGGCCACATCGCCTTCGTCGCGCAGGACGGCAGCCCTGCCGTCCTGCCGACGGCCGTCGTGCGCTGGGGTGAACGGCTCGTCGTGCACGGCTCGACCGGCTCCCGGTGGATGCGCCTGGTCGCCGGGTCACCGGCCGTCGTCTCGGTCACGGCCGTCGACGGGATCATCGTGGCCCGATCGGCGTTCGAGTCGTCCCTCGCCTACCGCAGCGCCGTCTTCTTCGGGTCGTTCGACGAGGTCACCGGCGATGACCAGCTGGTGGCCCTCGACCTGCTCACCGACCGCCTCGTCCCCGGCCGGGTGGCCGAGGTCCGCCGTCCGACGCGCAAGGAGCTCGCCGCGACCGTCGTCCTGGCCATGCCCATCTCGCAGTGGTCGCTCCGGGTCTCGACAGGCTGGGCCGACGACCCCGCTGAGGACGTCGCCGGGTCCGCCTGGGCCGGCCAGGTCGTCTTCGGCGACCGACCTGCCACGGTGCGCGCCGCGCCGGACCTGCGCGCCGGGATCGTCGTCCCGCCGTCCGTGTCAGAACTGAACGCGACGCACTGAATCCCCCGTCCCCGGACCGGTCACAGGCCCAGCGGCCTCCGGGTGGCCAGCCCGGTGCGTTCCTCGACGACCCGCCCCCAGCGCAGCAGGTCGACGTCACGATATGCCGCCGCCGCCAGCTGCACCCCCACGGGCAGCCCGGCGTCGGTGAAGCCGGCGGGGAGGGCGAGGACCGGAAGGCCCGTGGCCGAGAGCACGCAGGCCGAGCGCATCCAGTCGAGATAGGTCCGCGACGGTACCCCCGCGACCTCGGCCGGGTAGCGCAGGCTCGCGTCGAACGGCAGCACCTGCGCGGCGGGAGTGAGCAGCACGTCGTACGACGTGAGCCACCGTGCCACCGCCGCGTCGAGGCGGGTACGGGCCTCCCGGGCGTCGGTCACGTCGGCCGCGGTGAGCGACCAGCCGAGCTCGACGTTCCACACGACCTCGGGCTTGACCCGCTCGCGGTGCGAGCGCACGACGTCGCCCAGGCCAGCGGCGAAGGTCATCGCGCGCTCGACCTCGAAGACCCGGTCGGCGTCGCGCAGGTCCGGCGCCGACTCGTCGACGTGCGCACCCGCCTCCTGCAGCACCCGCAGCAGACCCGCGCAGACGGCGAGCACCTCCGGCTCGACGGGCACCCCCAGGCCGAGGTCCGGGCTCCATCCGACCCTCAGGCCCCGCAGGTCGCCAACCGGCCCGTCGGGGGTGAGGGCGGCAAAGGCGTCCGCACCCAGCGGTGCCGCCCCGACCCGCGGGTCGGGGCCCGCGACGGCGGCCATGAAGAGCGCGACGTCGTCCACGGTGCGCCCGATGGCTCCGGTGCGCCCCAGCCAGGGCCGGCGGTCGTCGGGTGAGGGATCAGGCACCACGGCATACGACGGCCGCAGGCCCACCACGTTGCAGAAGGAGGCCGGGATGCGCAGGGAGCCGCCCATGTCGGAGCCGTCACCCACAGCCTGTATGCCGGTGGCGACCGCTGCGGCCACCCCACCGGACGAGCCGCCGGCGCTGAGGCCCGGCGCCCAGGGGTTGGTGGTGGTCCCGAAGACCTCGTTGAAGGTGTGCGAGCCGGCACCGAACTCCGGCACGTTGGTCTTGCCCGTCGCCACCACCCCGGCGGCCCGCAGGCGTGCGACCACGAGGTCGTCCTCCAGCGGCACGTGGTCGGCGAAGACCGGGGAGCCGTTGGTCGAGCGCATCCCGGCCACCATGTGGGTGTCCTTGTGCGTCATCGGCAGACCGTGCAGCAGCGGCAGCGGCCCTCCCGCGGCGGCCCGTTCGTCGGCTGCGGCCGCCGCTGCGCGGGCGCCCTCCGGGTCGAGCGTGACGACGGCGTTGACGTGCGGGTTGACCTGCTCGATCCGGGACAGGTGCGCCGCGAGCGCCTCCCGGGCCGAGAGCGTGCGCTCTGTCATCGCCGTGACGAGCTCTCGGGCCGACATCTCGCAGGGGGTGCTCATGCAGGCCACCGTACGGTGACACGTCCCTCTCCCAGTCGTGGCCGACCTGGTCCAGCGCGAGGTCTGAGACCCTGGCTAGGGCGCCTGACCCCGTCCCCCGGACAGGCAGCGGGCCCGGAGGAGGGCGTCGCCCCCGGATGAAGAGCCGGGGACTCAACGCCGCAGGAGGTGGAGCGGAAGCCGTCGTGCCCCGGTGGGCAGCTCGGAGCCGCCGACCCGGGCCCTCACCTCGCGCACACCGGGGTGGAGGGCCCTGAGAGCCGTCTCGAATCGCCCCGAGAGCGTGATGTCGGCGGCCGGGCAGTGCGAGCAGGCGCCCGACATCTGCACCTCCACGGAGCCCTCGCCGACCGCGACGAGCTCGATCTGCGCACCGTGCGAGCGCACGTAGTCGCCGACGTCACCGGCGATCACCTCGACGACGGCCATCCGCAGCGCGTCGTCGGGCGAGGCGCCCTCGGGGGCGGCCCAGCCGTCGGGGTCGGCCAGAGCGGCCTGTACGGCGTCACGCACCCGGCCACCCTCGGCTCGCCAGGTGTGCCCCGGACCGAGACGGGTCACGACGGCCGACGCGGTCAGCGCCACCTCGGCCAGCGTGGCGTCGGCGAGCAGCGAGGTGAGGGCCGACGGCATACGCGACGGGGTGCCGACGAAGCCGAGGTTGCCCACCGGGGCGACCCAGCGCAGGCTGGTCGGGTCGTCGACGACGGCCTCGGTGTGCACGGGCACCAGGGGGGTCGTGTCGGGAGCAGCCGTCATGTCAGGTCACCGCCCCGACGAGCGAGCCGACGGCGAAGGCCATGACCCAGGCGACGACGAAGAGGTAGCCGAAGGCGATGGCCGGCCACTTCCACGACCCGCTCTCGCGGCGCAGCACCCCGATGGTCGACATGCACTGCAGGGCGTAGAGGAAGAAGACGAGCAGCGAAGCCAGCACCGGAGCGGTGAAGAGCGGCTGCCCGGCCCGCGGCCCGGAGTCGACGGTCATGGCGCGCAGGGCGTCCGAGGGGTTCTCGGGGTCGTCGGCCGCCGCGACCTGCCCGAGGGTCGCGACGAAGGTCTCGCGGGCCGAGAGCGACGCGAGGATGCCGATGTTGATGCGCCAGTCGAAACCGAGGGGCTCGAAGACCGGGCCCACGAAGCGGCCGACGGCCGCCCCCGCACTGTGGTCGATGACGTAGGACGCGGTCGCGCTGCTGCTGCTCGTGTCGATCCCCGCCGCCGCCATCTCGCTGTCGGAGCGGCCGGGCAGGTTGAGCGCCAGCCACAGGAGGATCGTCGTGACGACGATGATCCGGCTGACCTTGCGCAGGAACACGACGCAGGCGTCACCGATCGCCCGCAGGCTCGAGCGCAGGGAGGGCACCCGGTAGGGCGGCATCTCCATGTAGAACGGAAGGAGAGGGCTGCGGCTGCGGCCCAGTCGCGAGAAGAGCCAGGCCGCGGCCATCGCCGAGGCCGCGCCGAGCAGGTAGAGGGCGAACATGACCAGGCCCTGCGCACCGAACGGCCCGACCCGCGTCTGCGGCGACACGAGCAGCCCGATGAGCAGCACGTAGACCGGCAGCCGCGCGGAGCACGTCATCAGGGGCGCGCCCATCATCGTGGCCAGCCGGTCGCGCGCCGACGGCAGCGTACGGGTGGCCATGATGCCGGGGATCGCGCAGGCGAGCGACGACAGGAGGGCGACGAAGGCGCGACCCTCCAGCCCGGCCTTCGACATCACGCGGTCCATGAGGAAGGCAGCGCGGGCCATGTAGCCGACGCCCTCGAGCACCGAGATCAGCGCAAAGAGCAGGGCGATCTGCGGCAGGAAGACGAGCACGCCGCCGACCCCGCCGAGGATGGCCTGCGAGAGGAAGCTGCTCAGCCAGGAGATGCCGACGTGCTGCTGCACCAGCCCGCCGAGCCAGCCGAAGAGGTCGGTGATCAGGCCCTGGGGATAGGCGGCGACGGTGAAGATGACCTGGAAGAAGGCGAACATCGTCACGAAGAAGACGAGGGTGCCCCACACCGGGTGGAGCAGCACGGCGTCGACGCGCCGGGTGCGCTCGTCGACCTGCGGCCCACGGAAGTCAGCGGCAGCCAGCACCGAGGCGATCCACGCGGTGACCTCACGGGGCACGGTGGGTGGGGGGACGAGAGGCATGGCCCAGTCGTGGGGGGCGACGAGCAGGTCACGCAGCGCACCGAGGTCGCGGCGCCGACCCGAGACGACGGTGACCACGGGCACGCCGAGGGCGCGGGCCAGGGCCGCCACGTCGAGCGAGCCCTGCCGCCGGGTCAGCTCGTCGTGGAAGGTGAGCACCACGCACACCGGCAGCCCCGTGCCGAGCACCTGGGTCAGCAGCCCGAGGCTGCGCTTCAAGGTGGTCGCGTCGAGCGTGACCACCAGCCCGTCCGGGGTGTCGGACTGCGTGTGCGAGGGGTCGAGCACGTCGGAGACCACGGCCTCGTCAGGGCTGATCGGGTCGAGGCTGTAGGTGCCCGGCAGGTCCTCGACGACGACCGAGCGCTCGCCCACACGGGCCATCCCTTCATAGCGCGAGACCGTGACACCGGGGTAGTTGCCGGTCTTGGCCCGCAGCCCGGTGAGGGCGTTGAACAGGGTCGTCTTGCCGGAGTTGGGGCTGCCGACGAGGGCGACGCGCGTCGTACCGGCGGGGGCCGCCGTGGGGGCCGCGCCGTGGTGGTGGCCGGCCATCAGGTCGTGGGGAGGATGCGCACGCACTGCGCCTGGGCCCGGCGCAGCGCGATGTCGTAGCCGGCCACGCGGAAGATCATGGGGTCGGCCATCGGTGCACGCCGCAGGAGGCTGACCTCGCTGCCGGGGGCGAAGCCGAGGTCGAAGAGCCGCCGGGCCGAGGCCGGGTCCGTTCCCGCGCAGACGGAGGCGATGGTCGCCGTGTCACCGGGGCGCAGGTCGCCGAGGCTCTCGAGCCCCGTGATGGCGCAGACGTCTGCGGCGGGGTGGTCGTCGACCACCCGCCTGCTGAGCAGACCGGAGAGCAGGGACACGAGGGCGATCCTTCGGGGTCGGGAGCCGAGACGGGAGCAAGGTAAGGCTAACCTTGGTTTGACCGTCCTCACAACCGAAGTGACCGGTCACTCACCACCCCAGGTTGCTCGGCCTCATCCCCCGACGTCGTGGCCCACGACCGACCCCTCGGTCGAGGCGGAGGTGCATACCCGGGTGCTGTCGGCCCTGCGCGCCGACGCCGTACCGGCACCCCGCACGGCGTCGATCGTCGCCCTGCTCTCCGCGGCGTGGAGTCGGCAACCGCGGCTGGCGTCGTCGTCGTCCTGGTCGTCGCCGCCACCTGACTCAGGTCAGCTGCCGCCCTTGGGTAGCCAAAGAATCACCTCAACCACG
>JALYVC010000006.1 GCA_030853445.1 Actinomycetota bacterium
CCGTGACGCTGCGGCGGCTCGTCCCGGCCTGACCCGGCGCCGCCGGGCCGTCCGCACGGGGCGGCCGCTCTGCCTCCCACCGGGGTCCGCAGCCTGAGACCGCGGACGGTGGGTCGCAGGGCCCACGTAGGCTGGTGCCTCGTGAAGTCCTTCGAGCAGCTGTTCACCGAGCTCGGCGACAGGGCCGCCCTGCGGCCCGAGGGGTCGGGCACCGTGGCCGAGCTCGACGCCGGGGTCCACGCCATCGGGAAGAAGATCGTCGAGGAGGCCGCCGAGGTGTGGATGGCCGCCGAGCACGAGGGTCCCGAGCGCACGGCCGAGGAGATCAGCCAGCTGCTCTACCACCTGCAGGTGCTGATGCTGGCGACCAACCTCAGCCTCGACGACGTCTACGCCCACCTCTGAGCGCCACCTGAGCCTCCGAGCCCCCTGAGCCCCCAAGCACCCGAGCACCCGAGCGACAAGGTCACCATGTCCACCAGTGTCACCGGCGCCGCCGCCCTGCGGGTCGCCGTGCCCAACAAGGGCTCCCTGTCGGAGGCGGCGGTCGAGATGCTGCGTGAGGCGGGCTACAAGACCCGCCGCGACAGCAAGGAGCTCGTCGTCATCGACACCGACAACGACGTCGAGTTCTTCTACCTGCGTCCTCGCGACATCGCGGTCTACGTCGGCTCCGGCACGGTCGACGCCGGCGTCACCGGGCGCGACCTGCTGCTCGACTCCGGCAGCGCTGCCACCGAGGTCCTGCCGCTGGGCTTCGGCGCCTCCACCTTCCGGTATGCCGGCCGCCCCGGTGAGGTCGCCCAGGTCGCCGACATCGCGGGCAAGCGCGTGGCCACCAGCTACCCGGGTCTGGTGCGCGCCGACCTCGAGCGCCACGGGGTCAGTGCCGACGTGGTGCGGCTCGACGGCGCCGTGGAGACCGCGATCACCCTCGGCGTCGCCGACGTCATCGCCGACGTCGTCGAGACGGGGGCGACACTGCGCAGCCAGGGTCTGGCCGTCTTCGGCGACCCCATCCTGCGCAGCGAGGCCGTCCTCATCGCCCGCGACGCACAGGACGCCGAGGAAGGGGACGGGACGGTCTCGTCGTCAGCCGGCTTCGGGGTGCTGCGGCGGCGACTGGCGGGGGTCATCACCGCCCGGTCCTACGTGATGGTGGACTACGACTGCCCCGCGCAGCTCGTCGACACGGCCTGCGCGGTGACGCCTGGCCTCGAGTCGCCCACCGTCTCGCCCCTGCAGGACCCGGCATGGAACGCGGTACGGGCCATGGTGCCGCGTCGGGGGGTCAACAAGGTGATGGACGAGCTCTACGACCTCGGGGCGCGCGCCATCCTCGTCACCGACATCGCCGCCTGCCGGATCTGACGCCGGTCGCCGTGTCCACGCCCCCGCCAGCTCCCGAGCCCGCCGGCCCGAGCGACCCCTTCCGACCGTTCCGCTCGCGCCGTGGGCGGGTGGTCGCGGCCACGCTCGGCGTGCTGTCGCTGGTCATCTTCGGGGCCATCGCCGCCCTGTTGCCCGGCCGGACTCCCACCGACGCCGTGCTCATCGCCGCCTTCGGCGTGGTCCTGGCGGTGATGTGCTGGCGTTATGCCACCATCAGTGCCCTGGTCTCGCGTGACGGGCTGGTCGTCCGCAACCTCATGACGACCCGGCGCCTGACGTGGTCGCAGGTGCTGCGGGTGCAGTTCGGGGCCGGCGCACCCTGGGTGACGCTCGACCTCGACGACACCGACCAGCTGGCGGTGATGGCCATCCAGCGCGCCGACGGGCCCGGTGCGGCGGCGGAGGCCTCGCGACTGGCTGCCCTGGTGCAGGCTCTCGGCGAGACCCCCTCCCCGACCCGGTAGGACGAGAGGCGCCTGACCGGCCCCGGCGCGATGACCCACCTCGCCGACGTGGCCGGCTCAGGCCTGCTCGATCGTCGTCACCACCGTCGTCACGGACGGGGCGCGAGGGGTGGAGCTGAAGCCGAAGTGACAGGGCGGGTCGACCGGCGCCAGCGTGCCGAGGTCGCGATGCTCGAGCGTGCCCCACGCCGACACGACGTGACGCACGTCGGTGGCGCCGTACCACTCCCGCCGTCCGGGCCGGGCGACCCCCCGGGTGCGCACCCCAGGCACCAGCAGGCCGGCAACCGGGTTGACCACGCTCGCCCACCGGGTGCTCGTCGCGACCCTGCGCGGCACCAGCTGCAGCAGGCGCCCGAGCGCCGCGCGCTCGCCGAGCACGAGCGACAGGTCGAGCGACGGCGAGCTGACCCGCCACGACGCGCCGGTTCCCCCACTGCCCTCGGTCACCCGGACGGGCTCGAGGCGGATCTCGTCGAAGACGTAGGTCGCCTCAACCACCTCGATGACCTCCTCGCTCGGCGCCAGGAGCAGGCGGTGGCCGTCGGGCCGCTCGAGCATGACGTCGGCGAACGGGCCCAGAGGGGTGTGCTCCCAGTGCCCGACCACGAGGCGCGTGCCCGACGTCGTGCCGATGCCGGCGATGCGTCCCGCGAAGTGCTGGCGGGACCACGTCGCGGTGGGCGTCATGGTGAGCGGGGGAGTCCGGCTCGGCTGAGCGCGCGCTCGAAGGCGGCGGCCATCTCGCGGTAGCCACGGTCGTTGGGGTGGAACATGTCGGGGGCCAGCCGACCGCGCCAGCTCTTCGCCCCGTCGTGACGCAGGTCCGCGAGGACCAGCTCACCGCGCTCGTCCCTGTCGCGCAGGAGCGTGTCGATGGCTGCCGCTTCGCGGCGGGGGTTCGGGAGGTTGGAGACGACCGACCCGTGGGGGAGCCGCTCGAGCATGTCGGCGAACCGGTCGACGAGCTGGGAGCGATGGCTGCCCAGGACGATGTCGTTCGAGCCGATGATCACCGTGACGAGCGCGGCGCTGCCGTGCTCTTCGGTGATCTGCTCGAGGGCCGGCAGCTGCCGCTCGAGGACGTCCTGCACGCGGGCGCCGTTGTAGGACAGGTTGACCAGTCGGTGGGCCCAGCCGTTCCCAGCGAGGGTCGTGCTCAGCTGCCCGACGTATCCGCGGCGGTGCGAGCTCGCCCCGATGCCCTGGGTCATCGAGTCACCGAGCGCGACCCAGAGCGGACCGGTCTGTCGCAGGGCCTCGGCGTTGTCGCGCTCCCAGGCGGCGGCGTACGGCGCGATCTGCTCCTGCACCGCCCGCACTCCCGGGAAGATCCGGCCCATGGTGCGCAAGAACGGCCCGGTGGGGCGGTCGCTCACGTTGGAGTAGGTGAAGGTCGTTGCCACCTCTGTATTTTCACACGGACCCGACCCTCGGGTGGGGGGTGCCGGTGGAGGGCGCCGCTGGGGCTCAGGGTGTCAGGTGGTGCTGATGACCAGGTCGGCACGCCCACGGGTGCGGTCCCCGGTGAAGAGAGCCTGCTCCTGGGCGGCCCAGCGGTCCCAGTGCGGGCGGTAGTGATCGCCGTCGCGAGCCATCGCCCGGGCGTAGCGCACAGGGGTGGGGGCCTCGACCCAGACGTGCACCGCGGCATACGGGCCGGCGGGGAGGGCGCTGCTGCCGCAGCCCTCCACCACCAGCCGGGAGGTCCACACCAGCGGCTGGCGCTCCGGCGCCGGCCGGGCGTGCACCCAGTCCCAGCGTCGGTATGCCGCGTCGACGCCGCGGGCGAACGGCTCCAGCACGTCGGTGGTGAGGATCTCGGGGGCGGCCGACAGGCCGTCCCAGCCGGGGTAGAGGGCGTCCATGTGCAGGACCCGGGCGTCGAGGCGTCGCCCCACCGCGCGGGCGAGCGTCGTCTTGCCGGAGCCGCTGGGTCCGTCGACCGCGACGACGAGCACCTGCCCGCAGCGGGGTGTCGCGACGGTGGCGAGCGCGGCGACGGTCTCGACGGCGGTCGGGTCGGCGCGGGACGCCGTACCGGGGGCGGGCTCCGCGGGCATGGGCCGAGGTTAGGCGAACAGCCCGCGACGCCGCCCCGTAGGGTGACCTGCGTGAGTGTCGCCACCCGGGTCATCGCCTGCCTCGACGTCGATGCGGGGCGTGTCGTCAAGGGCGTCAACTTCGAGAACCTGCGCGATGCGGGCGACCCCGTCGAGCTGGCCAAGCTCTACGACGCCCAGGGGGTCGACGAGCTGACCTTCCTCGACGTCACCGCGAGCAGTGGAGACCGCGCGACGACCTACGACGTCGTGACGCGCACGGCCGAGCAGGTCTTCATCCCGCTCACCGTCGGTGGGGGGGTGCGCACGCTCGACGACGTCGACCGGCTCCTGCGGGTCGGCGCCGACAAGGTCGGGGTCAACACCGCGGCCATCGCCCGCCCAGAGCTCATCTGCGAGATCGCCGACCGCTTCGGGGCGCAGGTGCTCGTGCTCTCGGCCGACGTGCGCCGCCGCCGGGGTGACGACGGGCGAGCCACTGACGACTTCGTCATGACCACCCACGGCGGCCGCACCGCGGTCGACCTCGACGCCGTCGAGTGGTGTGCCCGCGCGGCCGCACTGGGGGCCGGCGAGATCCTGCTCAACTCGATGGACGCCGACGGCACCAAGGACGGCTTCGACCTCGAGCTCATCGCCCGGGTGCGGGCCGCGGTGCGGGTGCCCGTCATCGCCAGCGGGGGAGCAGGCGCCGTCGAGCACTTCGCCCCGGCCGTGGCGGCCGGGGCCGACGCCCTGCTCGCTGCGAGTGTCTTCCACTTCGGCGAGCTCACCGTCGCACAGGTCAAGGACGCGCTGCGCGCCGAGGGTGTCACCGTCCGCTGAGTACGGCAGCACGATGAGGCTGTGGGCTAGTGCGCAAGGCTGCGGCCATCACGTGGGGTGCGTTGCCGGGACGGACCCGGGAGCGGTCTTCGTCGCAGGTCACAGCCCCGAATGCCGACTCTGCCGGAGACCCTCGGTCTCGAAGCGTCGGTAGGGTCGCTCGCGTTGGACCTCACGAAGACCAGCGATCGGGCGTCTACAGGACGTGGCAGTGAAACAGCCGTTCGAGACGATCGTCTCCAGGCACGGCCCGACCGTCCTTCGGGTGTGCCGGGCGGTCCTTGGCTCGGTCGATGCCGATGATGCGTGGTCAGAGACATTCCTGTCCGCGATGTCGGCGTACCCGGACCTGCCGCAGGACGCCAACGTCGAGGCGTGGCTGGTCACGATCGCCCACCGCAAGGCCATCGACGTGGCTCGAGCGAGCGCTCGCCGAGCCAGACCGAGCGACAACCTGCCCGAGCGTCTCACAGAGGCGCATGCCGAGCGTGACGACGATCTCGTCGAGGCACTCTGCCACCTCACGGACCGACAGCGACGGGCCGTCGCCTACCACTACCTGGCGGGCCTGCCCTACCTCGACGTGGCTGCGCTCCTGGGCTGCAGCACAGATGCCGCCCGACGGGCCGCGGCCGACGGCGTCGCAACACTGCGACGTACCTATCCAGGGGTCAAGAGAGAAGGAGCCAAGCGATGAACAGCTCGACGAACGTCATGGGCGACCTGGCACGCAGCATCGACGCCACGTCCGAGCACCTTGCCGGGCTCTACGCCCGGCTGGTGTCCGCGGCCGAACGCGACGGAGTTCTCGATGTCGCCTACCGCTACCTGGACAGCCCCGTCGGGCCACTGTTGCTGGCTGCGACGGAACGCGGGCTGGTCCGGGTGGCGTATGCCATCGAGGACCACGACGCCGTGCTGCAGAACCTGTCCGAGCGGATCAGTCCGCGGGTGCTGAACGCGCCGGCTCGTTTGGATGCTGTCGCCCGCGAGCTTGGCGAGTACTTCGAGCATCGCCGGCAGGATTTCGAGGTTCCACTGGACTGGCAGCTCTCGGCCGGTTTCTGCTCCATCGTGCTGCAGCACCTGCCTGAGATCGGCTACGGCCATACCGCCAGCTACTCCACCGTGGCCCAGCTCGTCGGTAATCCGAAGGCCGTGCGTGCTGTCGGGACTGCCTGCGCCACGAACCCGTTGCCGGTCATCGTGCCCTGTCACCGGGTGGTGCGCGCCGACGGGAGCATGGGCGGCTACCTCGGCGGCGCCGAGGCCAAACGGACCCTGCTCACGCTCGAGGCGGCGGCATGACGGCCCCCACCTCCGGCGCGTGGGCCAGACGAGTCGAGGCGACCGATTGGGACGACGTGGAAGCTGGGCTCGACTCGGTGGGCTGCGCGCTCACCGGGCCGCTGCTCACACCGACAGAAGCACGGGCGATCTCTGGCCTCTACAGCGACGACTCCCGGTTCCGGTCCACCGTCACCATGGGCCGATACCGCTTCGGTGAGGGCGAGTACCGCTACTTCACCGAACCTTTCCCTGACGCGATCACCGAACTGAAGCAGGCGCTCTATCCCCGGCTGCTACGGATCGCCCGCGACTGGTGGACGCGACTGAAGCGAGACCCGCCATGGCCAGACACCCTGGACGAGTGGTTGGCCATGTGCCACGCCGCCGGCCAGAGGAAGTCCACGCCGATCCTGCTCAAGTACGGCAAAGGAGACTGGAACGCGCTGCACCGCGACCTCTACGGCGAGCTCGTGTTCCCACTTCAGGTGGTGATCAACCTCAGCGACCCCGGCACCGACCACACCGGCGGGGAGTTCCTGCTCTACGAGCAGCGCCCGCGCGCCCAGTCCCGCGGCACCGCCACGCTGATCCCCCACTGTCACGGCCTGGTCTTCACCACCCGCGACCGCCCGGTCCCTCAGCCCGTGGCTGGTCGGCCGCACCCGTGCGACACGGAGTCTCCCTGGTCCGATCCGGCACCCGCTTCACCCTCGGCCTCGTGTTCCACGACGCCACCTGATGACGTCCGCCGCACTGATCGACTCGACCGGCCAGCCCTACCCCGGCGATACGCCCGTGAGGGTGGGCGGCACCGGCCAGGCAGGCTTTACGGTCGCCTCGGGTGCTCCGCAGCCCGAGCCGCCCAAGCAGGGGAAGAACCACGATGCCTCATGACCAGAAACACTGGCTCGCCGCGCATCACCGACCACGTGATCGCCCGCCATACCCGGGCGCGACCCGCCGCACCGCACACCACCGCCGAGCTCAACACGATCACGACCCTGTTACGGGGTATCGGGGCGCACTCGATCTCCGTCGGCCACGGCCGCGAGCGCGCGTGCATCGACGCTGCCCAGGCTCTTGCTGAAGCCTGGGAGGACGCTGGCGACCCCTCCCCACCATCGTGCGTCCTGGGCACCGTGGACTGGCCCGCCACCGCCGCCTCTTGGCTGCGCCCTGCCCGGCGTCTCCTCGCCGGCTGTCCCGACGCATGGGTCATCGCCGACACCCCCATCGGCTTCGCCCAGCTCGCCCGCCGCCTCGCCGAGCAACCCGGTTGGTCGCCGAGTCGCACCTTCGCCTTCGCCAACCTCGCCGATCCCGACCTCATCGCCCTCGCCGATCCCGACCTCATCGCCCTGGCCGGCCCCGACCTGGCCGGTCTGTCCGGTGCCATCGCGAACGGAGACGTCTGGCATCTCGGCCGGCACACACTCGTCACTGACCATCTGAACTCGACGGTACTTGCGCTGTGACCGTCTGCCTCGGTGGCACCAAGAGCCTCACCGAGGACACCGGCCTCGCCCCGACCCGGAGCAGCCCGCACGCGATTCGCAGCAGCCGGCACACCGTCGGCTTCGGCGTCGTGGTCGCCAACCACGCGACGGTGTCATCGAACGCTGCCGTCTCGTGCTCCCCAGGCGGTCAGTCGGCGCTGCGCGGGGTGGTCCCGTCGCCACGTGGGTCGTACGTGATGCCGACCTCCACCTTGCCCGGAGCCGGCTCGGCGACGAGTCCCGTTCCTGCACGCCAGACCCCGTGGTGCCTTACCTCGATGGGGTGCGGTGTATCGCGGAAGTTGCGCCACCAGGCCTTCCGGTCCGGCATGACGACCCCGATGACGAGACCGTCCTCGGTCGGCCGGCACCACGCGTCGAGGGTGACCTCGCGACCGGAGCGCCGGCCCCGGTAGCGCAGCTCGCACGGCTCGCTGCGGGCCAGACCGGCGACGAGACGGGTGCGAAGGACCGGCGCGAGCAGAGCGTTCACGCGGGTCATCATCGAGGGCCGGGCAGCCACGGGGACCTCCTTCGAGGTGGACCTCAACAGCATGGCAGACAGTCGCCTCGGACCCCCTCAGGCGCCGGGCTGCTTCTGCCAGTCGCCGCGGTCGTGGGTCAGCCCCCGAGCGACGCCTCGCGGATCGCGTCCTGCGCCGACCGGGGTCCGCCGAGCGACACGTCGGACACTCGCTGGCGGCCCGAGATGAAGAGCGTCAGCTCTCCCGGCGTGCCCGTGACGACGGCGGTCTCGGCTCCACTGACCATCTTGGCATCCAGGTGTCCGTGCCCCGGTGCGACGAGCTCGACGCCGACCGGTGACTTGCCGAGGAAGAGCTTCGACATCGTGCGCAGGCCCTTCCAGAGGGCTGCCTCGAGCCCGGCGTCGAGCACCCGCGGGGTGAACCCGGGCGCCCCGCGCAGGAGGTCTTCGTGGTGGATGAAGAACTCACCGAGGTTGACGGCCTCGTCGAGGGCGGGGACCCGCGCCGGTGACCACACCGGCGGGCCGGAGCGCACCTGCTCGACCAGGGCGGGGTAGTCGCGGGCGGCGTAGGAACGCATCCCGGCGTCGAGCCGGCCCTTGAGGGCGGGGACGAACATCCCGATCGCGAGGTCGGGGCGGGCGTCGCGAATGACGAGGTGGGCGGCGAGATCCCTTGCCCGCCAAGGTTCGTCGAGCGTCGGGGTGTCCGGGCCGAGGGCGAGCAGCGAGTCGCCGAGGGCGTGGCGCTCCTGCTGGGCGTAGCGGGTCATGCGGCCCATCGTGTCACCTGCGGCGCCTGCGTAAAGGTGTGGTCGGTCCGGGGCGACGCGGCATCCGGTGGGGCGGTGAGCCCAGCGCCCGTGACCCTCGTCGTGCCGACCATCGAGCGCCACGAGGAGTGGCTCGAGCTGGTGGGCGAGCTCGACGGCGGCCACGTCGCCGGAGGGGCCTTCTTCGGCACGACCACCTGCGGCACGCGCTCAACGCCTCCCTGCTGCAGGAGGGCGGGCACATCGGCTACGCGGTTCGCCCCTCTGCTCGCCGTCGAGATGTGGCGCTCGCGGCGATGCTGCAGGTCGCCCGCGCCCGCGGCATCGAGCGCGCGCTGGTCACCTGCGACGACGACAACGTCGCGTCGGTCCGCACCATCGAGGGCAACGGCGAGGTGCTCGAGGACGTGCGCGACCGGAGGCGCCGCTACTGGATCTCCCTCACCTGACCGAGCAGCCTCTTCCCCACGTCAGGCCCCGGTACGGCGATACGTGCGCCGGTAGGCGAGCGGCGACAGGCCCACGGCGGCACCGAGCTGGCTGCGCAGTGACGTGGCCGTGCCGAAGCCGCACCGGGCGGCCACCTCGTCGACACCGAGGTCGCTCGTCTCCAACAGCTGACGCGCGCGCTCGACGCGCACCCGGGCCAGCCAGGTGCCGGTGCTCTCGCCCGTCTCCTCGCGGAAGCGGCGGGTGAAGGTGCGCACGCTCATTCGGGCGTGCCCCGCGAGGGAGGGCAGGTCGAGGGGCTCGGAAAGCCGGTCGAGGGCCCAGGCGCGGGTCGGGCCCGTGGTTCCCTCGCCCGGGGGTGGCACCGGTTGCTCGATGAACTGCGCCTGGCCGCCATCGCGCCACGGCGCCACCACCGCGCCGCGCGCCACCCGGTTGGCCACCTCGGAGCCGTGGTCGGTGCGCAGCAGGTGCAGGAGCAGGTCGATGCCGGCGGCGTTGCCCGCCGAGGTGAGCACGTCACCGTGGTCGACCCACAGCACGTCGGCGTCGAGGTCGACGGCAGGGAAGAGGCGACGGAAGGCGTCGGCGTGGGCCCAGTGGGTGGTGGCCCGCCGCCCGTCGAGCAGGCCCATCGCGGCGAGCGCCCAGGCGCCGGTGCAGATCGAGACCCAGCGCACGTCGGGTCGGGCGGTGGACAGCAGCGCCGCGAGGTCGTGGGGGAGGCGACCGGTGTGCAGCAGTCGTCCGCCGGTGATGCCGGGCACGACGATCGTGTCGGCCCTCGCGAGGGCGGTGTTGGGATGGGTGGGCAGCGCCTCGAAGCCGGCCGAGGTCAGGACCGGCCCGTCGTCGACCGTGCACATCAGCACGTCGTACGCCGCCGCCTCGCGGCCCCCGGCCCGGTCGAGGGCACTGGCCCGAAGGAAGCGGTGGGGGAGCCCGAGCTCGAAGGCCACCACCCCGCGCAGGGCGAGCACGACCACCCGGTGGGGTCCCGCGGCGCGAGGCGGTCGGGGCGCCCGATCGCCGGGTCGGGCGGACGTGAACGTGGACATGGCCCGATTCTTTCACATATTGTCCTGTCGGCCACTGGTTGCGAGAACGGTGGTGCCCCACACTCGACTCGTGACCGCCTCGACCCCAGCCCGCCGACCCGCCGGCACTGCGCGGGACGGGCGCATCCACCCGGCCTGGTGGGTCGCCGCCGTCGCCTTCCTGACCGCCATCGGGGCGGCCGGCTTCCGCTCGACCCCCGGCGTGATGATCACCCCGTTGCACGAGGAGTTCGGCTGGCCGATCGGGGTCATCAGCGGGGCCGTGTCGGTCAACCTCGTGCTCTTCGGTCTGACCGCGCCCTTCTCCGCCGCGCTGATGGAGACGCTCGGGATCCGCCGCGTGGTCGCCGCTGCGCTGCTGCTCGTCTGCGTCGGTGCGCTCCTGCCGGTGTGGATGACGGCGTCGTGGCAGCTGGTCCTCTGCTGGGGTGTGCTCGTCGGGCTCGGCACCGGGGCGATGTCGATGTCGCTCGTCGCCACGGTCACCGGGCGCTGGTTCGTGGCTCGCCGCGGACTGGTCACGGGGGTGCTGACCGCCGCCGGCGCCACCGGGCAGCTGGTCTTCCTCCCGGTTCTGGCCTGGCTGGCCGTCAACCACGGGTGGCGGTCGGCGGCGATCACCACTGCCGCGGTCGCGGCGTCCGTCGTCCCGGTGGTCCTGTGGCGCTTCCACAGTCACCCCAGCGACCTGGGGGTCACGGCCTACGGGGCTCCGGTGGGGACCGCGGTCGCCCGGCCGCCCCGCGTGGCGGGCAACCCCGCCCGAGCCGCGCTCACCACGCTGCGCGACGCCTCGCGTCACCGGGTCTTCTGGCTGCTCGCCGGCAGCTTCCTGGTGTGCGGCGCCTCGACCAACGGGCTCGTCGGCACCCACTTCATCCCCGCGGCGCACGACCACGGGATGGCGCAGACAACGGCGGCCGGGCTGCTCGCGCTCGTGGGGGTCTTCGACGTCGTCGGCACGATCTTCTCGGGCTGGCTCACCGACCGGGTCGACGCCCGCTTCCTGCTCGCGCTCTACTACACGCTGCGCGGGGCCTCGCTCTTCCTGCTCCCGTCGCTCTTCGGCGACGGGGTGCACCTCAGCATGTTCGCCTTCATCCTCTTCTACGGGCTCGACTGGGTGGCCACGGTGCCGCCGACGATGGCCCTGTGCCGCACGGCCTTCGGCGCCCGCGCTCCCGTCGTCTTCGGCTGGGTCTTCGCCTCACACCAGATCGGCGCCGCGATCGCCGCCGGTCTCGCCGGGCTCGTGCGCGACAGGCTCGGCACCTACGACCTGGCCTGGTATGCCGCGGGCTCCCTCTGCGTCGTCGCCGCCGCGTTGTGTGCCTCCATCCGCAAGCGGCCGGTGGCCGAGCTGGTCACCCACGAGGCGCTGGTCTGAGGGTCGGGAGAGCTGTCTGGCGCCGGCGGGAATCGTCGTCCCCTGCTGTCGGTTGTGCGTGAGAGGGTGTGATCCGCCGCCCACTCACCTGTGATCGATGGAGTTTTCTTCCGGTGTCCACCCTCCTGCCGAACCCTTCGGCCAGCACTCTTCGGCGAGGCTTCGCCATCCTCGCGCTCGGCATCCGCGAGCAGAAGCGCTGGTTCGCCCTCTCGGTCGTCGGTAGCGGCGTCTACGGCGTGATGACCGGTGGTACCGCCTGGGTGATCGGACGGGTCGTCGACGACACCATCGCCCCCGCCGTGGCCGCGCGGTCCGTGTCGACGGCCCAGCTGACCCACGCCGCGCTGCTGCTCGTCGTCGTCGTGCTGCTCAACGTCGTCGGCGTCATCGTGCGCCGGGTCGCGGCCGGCATCGTCGTCTTCAACCTCGGGGCGACCTACCGCCGCAAGGTCACCCGGCAGTACCTCCGGCTGCCCCTGGCGTGGCACCACCGACACCCCTCCGGTCAGCTGCTCTCCAACGCGAACGCCGACGTCGAGTCGGCGTGGAACGTCTTCAACCCCCTGCCCATGGCCATCGGGGTCGTGGTCATGCTCGTCTTCGCCGGGGTGCAGATGCTCGTCGTCGACGTCTTCCTCGCGGTGGTCGGCTTCACCGTCTTCCCGCTGCTCTTTCTGGCCAACATCGCCTTCCAGCGGCGCATGTCGCCGAAGGCCACCCGGGCCCAGCAGCTGCGCGCCGAGGTCTCGGAGGTGGCCCACGAGAGCTTTGAGGCCGGTCTGGTCGTCAAGAGCCTCGGCCGGGAGGACCAGGAGGCCGAGCGGTTCCGCGTGGTGACCCACGAGCTGCGCGACGCCAACATCGAGGTGGGCCGCACCCGAGGCAGCTTCGACCCGGTCATCGAGGCGATTCCCCAGCTGGGCACCCTGGCGGTGCTGCTCGTGGGCGTCTGGCGCGTCTCCACCGGTGACCTGTCGGCGGCCGAGGTCGTGCAGATCGCCTACCTCTTCTCCCTGCTCGCCTTCCCCGTGCGCTCCCTCGGATGGGTCCTCGCCGAGCTCCCGCGCTCCGTCGTGGGCTGGGAGCGGGTCGATGCCGTGCTCCAGGCCCGGGGCACGATGACCTACGGCGCGGGCGAGCTGCCCCGCGCAGGGGCCAGCCACCTGCTGGTGGAGAACGTCACCTACGCCTATGCGGGCGAGACCTCCGACGGCGGGAGCCGTCAACGCGAGCGTCATGTCGCCCTCGACCAGGTGACCCTCGACGTGCGGGCGGGCGGGACGACCGCGATCGTCGGCCCGACCGGCTCCGGCAAGTCGACCCTCACCAACGTCATCATGCGGCTGGTCGACCCCGACACCGGTGCCGTCGTGCTCGACGACGTCGACCTGCGCACCGTGCAGAGGGGTGGCATAGCCGACGTGGCCGCGCTCGTCCCGCAGCAGACCTTCATGTTCGACGACACCGTGCGCGGCAACGTCACGCTCGGGGTCGAGCACTCCGACGAGCAGGTCTGGGCGGCTCTGCGCGTGGCCCAGGGTGACGAGTTTGTCCGCGCCCTCGGGCAGGGGCTCGACACCCGTGTGGGCGAGCGGGGCACGAGCCTCTCGGGTGGCCAGCGCCAGCGCGTCGCCCTGGCCCGCGCCGTCATCCGCAGTCCTCAGCTGCTCGTGCTGGACGACGCGACGTCGGCGGTCGACCCGAGCGTCGAGCAGGCGATCCTGGGCGCCCTGCGCGCCAGCAGCACGGGCACCACCGTCCTGGTCGTGGCGTACCGCATGGCGACGATCGCCCTGGCGGACGACGTCGTCTACGTCGAGGAGGGCCGAGTCGTCGACCATGGCACCCACGACGAGCTGCGGGCCCGCTGCAGCGGGTACGAGCACCTCGTGAGCGCCTACGCCCGGGAGGCCGCGGAGCGGGCGGCCGTGGCCGCCGACGAAGAGCGTGCCGACGAGCCGGCGGGGGCCGAGTCGTGAGCGTCCGCAGCCAACCCCTGACCGACCACTCGGGCATCGAGGCGGGTCGCGAGCTCGGCACGTGGCAGACCCTCAAGCGCGGGGTCGAGCTGTCACCCGAGCTGCGGCGAGGCATCGGCGTCACGCTGGGCCTGGCCTTGCTGTCGACGCTCGGGCGCGTGCTGATCCCCTTCGTCGTGCAGCGCACGACCGACGACGGCATCCTCGGCGCGAACGGGCCCGACCCTGCGGTCGTGCTGCGCTACGTGCTGCTCGCCGTCGCCGGGGTCGCCGTCACGGCGGTCAGCTCCTACTTCGTCAACGTGCGGCTGTTCACCGCGTCGGAGAACGGCCTGTCGTCCCTGCGCATCCGCGCCTTCCGTCACATCCACGACCTGTCGATGCTGACCCAGAACACCGAGCGACGTGGCTCCCTGGTCTCGCGGGTGACCTCCGACGTCGACACCATCTCGATGTTCGTGCAGTTCGGCGGGCTCATGCTGATGGTCAACCTCGCCCAGCTCACGCTCGCGACGGTGCTCATGCTCTTCTACAGCCCGTTGCTCACGCTGGTGGTGTGGGTCTGCTACATCCCGCTCTTCATCATCATCCGTACCTTCCAGGGGGTCGTCGGGCGGGCCTACACCCGGGTGCGCGAGCGGGTCGGCGACATGCTCGGTGGTATCTCCGAAGCCGTCGTGGGCGCCTCGACGATCCGCGCCTACGCGGTCGAGGACCGCACGGCGGAACGCATCGACACCGCGATCGAGAACCACCGGCGCGCCGCCATCGGTGCCCAGGCGCGAGCAGTGGTCGCCTTCACCTCGGGTCAGCTCGTCTCCGGGCTGACGACGGCCGTGGTCATCGTCGTCGGCACCCTGATCGCCGTGCGTGGGCAGCTCTCGCTGGGCGAGCTGCTCGCCTTCCTCTTCCTGGTCAACCTCTTTACCACCCCGGTGCAGCAGGCCACCGAGATCCTCAACGAGATGCAGAACGCGGTCGCCGGTTGGCGCCGGGTGATCGGGATCATCGACACCCGCGCCGACGTCGCCGACCCCGGTGACGACGGTGTCGACCTGCCTCGGGGGCCGATCACCGTGCAGTTCGACGACGTCTCGTTCGCCTATCCCGGTGGTGACACGGTGCTGCACGAGGTGTCCCTGCAGATCGAGCCGCGCTCCCGGGTGGCGATCGTCGGGGAGACGGGGTCGGGCAAGTCGACGTTCGCCAAGCTGCTGACCCGCCTGATGGACCCGAGTGACGGGCGGGTCCTCGTGGACGGGGTCGACCTGCGCCGGGTCCGCTTCGGTTCGCTCCGGGCCCGGGTGGTGCTCGTCCCCCAGGAGGGCTTCCTCTTCGACGCCACCCTCTACGACAACATCGTCTTCGGCACCCCCGGCGCGAGCCGCGACGACGTGCTGCTGACCCTGACCGAGCTGGGTCTCGACGGGTGGCTCGACTCCCTCTCCGAGGGGCTCGACACGCAGGTGGGCCAGCGCGGGGAGTCACTGTCGGCGGGTGAGCGGCAGCTCGTCGCCCTCGCCCGGGCCTACCTCGCCGATCCCGATCTGCTCGTGCTCGACGAGGCCACCTCGGCCGTGGACCCCAGCACCGAGGTGCGCATCCAGCGGGCCCTCGACAGCCTCACCCGAGGTCGCACCTCGATCGCGATCGCCCACCGGCTCTCGACGGCCCAGGCGGCCGACGAGGTGATCGTGGTCGATGACGGGCGCATCGTGGAGCGGGGGCACCACTCCGAGCTCGTCGATCGGGGAGGGGTCTACTCCGGGCTGCACGCGAGCTGGGTGGCTCAGCAGGGCTGAGGGCGGGGCAGCCCGCCGGGGGTTGCTCGTTGTACGACACAATGGGTGAAGCGTGGGCACGGTGCCCCCTCGCCCCACCCACCAGTGCAGTGGCAGGGACCCGGGCCTATGGTGGAAGACAACGTCACCACCTGCATCCCATCCCTGACCACCGGACGAGACGACGAAGGAGGATCCTGATGATCTTGCTGCGACGAGAGCTGGGCGACGTGCTGCGCGAGGGCCGCCGCCGCCAGGGCCGGACCCTGCGCGACGTCTCGGCGTCGGCGGCCGTGTCACTGGGCTACCTCAGCGAGGTGGAGCGTGGCGAGAAGGAAGCCTCCTCCGAGCTGCTCGCCTCGATCTGCGGGGCCCTCGGGCTGCCGTTGTCCGAGGTTCTCGGTGAGGTGTCCGTCCGGATCGCGGAGACCGAGGCGCTGACTGCCCCGGTGCCGCTGCCGGTCTCGGTGGCCACGCACGTGGCGTCCGCCGCCTGAGCAGAGTCTGATGGCCGGCGCCTCGTCGGGTGGGTCCGTCGTCTCCGTGGTGTGCTCCCGGCTAACCGTGCCGCTGCACACCCCCTTCGTCACCGCCCTGCGGCGGACGCAGACGTGCGACACCCTCCTGGTCAGGGTCACCGACTCCGACGGGGTCGTCGGTTGGGGTGAGGCCCCGCAGGTGTGGCAGGTGACCGGTGAGTCGCTGGCGTCGGCCGCAGCCTGTGTCGAGCAGATGCTCGCATCCAGTGTCGTCGGTCGTCCCGTCGACGACTGGCGGGAGGCCTCGGTGGCCTGTCAGCGCACCGTCGCGCGCAACTTCGGTGCCAAGGCGGCGGTAGACGTCGCGCTGCACGACCTCGCCGCCCGACGGTCGGGCCGACCGCTCGCGCAGCTGCTTGCCGACGAGTACGGCGCCCCCCGGCCCGACGGGGGTCGATCCTCGGCGATGACGCAGGTCTCGAGCGACGTCACGCTCTCGGCGGGCTCTGCCGGCGACCTCGGCGCAAGGGCAGCAGCGCGGGTGGCTGACGGGTTCTCGACCCTGAAGATGAAGGTCGGCACCGACGCGGCCACCGACGTGGCCCGGGTGCGGATGGTGCGTGAGGCCGTCGGCCCGCAGGTCGGGCTGCGGCTCGACGCCAACCAGGGATGGACCCGCGAGGAGGCCGTCGACGTCATCCGGGCCCTGGAGGCGGCCGACCTCGGGGTGGAGCTGGTGGAGCAGCCCGTCGCGGGCGAGGACGTCGAGGGTCTGGCCTGGGTTCGCAGCCGAGTCGGCCTGCCGGTGATGGCCGACGAGTCGCTCTACTCCGTCGTCGACCTCGACCGGATCGTGCGACTCGGCGCCGCCGACCTCGTCAACGTCAAGCTGGCCAAGTGCGGCTCGCTGGCCGTGGGTGCACGGCTGCTGCGGCGGGCCGCCGAGGCGGGTCTCGGCACCATGGTCGGCACCATGATGGAGAGCCACGTCGGCGTCGGGGCGGCGGCGAGCCTCGTGGCCGCCCTCCCCACATCGGTCACGAACGACCTCGACGCAGCCTGGTGGGCGGCGCGCTCGCCGTTCGAGGGCGGACTCGCGTACGACGGCTCGACCATCGCCCTGCCCGGCGCACCCGGCCTCGGCATCACGGGGGTGGACCTCAGGGGCCTCCATCGCCCCGCACCGGACCTTCGATGACCAGACGGCCGCCGTCGGACCTCGATGCTCGTGCGGTGGCGGGCCACGTCGGCTGCCGTCGATGCCACCAGCGCCTGAGCGCCCTCGTCGCGGTGGCGGACCCTGCCCGGCTCGACCGGAGAACTCTCGGCCGGACGCCGACAATCGCACCTGCGTGGGTCTGTCAGGACCCGGAGCCGGTCACGGTGGGGGTAGCCGGGCCGTCGGACCGCACGCCGAGGCCCCGGGAGGAGCTCCCGGGCGGGTGCCGGGCGGTCCATCCCAGCGCACCATGCGGTCGGACTGCTGGACCGCCAGCGACATGCGCTCCCTGGCCTCGGCCGTCGACGTCGTCGAAGCAGCCGGGCCCGTCGGAGCCGAACAGCACTGAGTTCGGCGAGGACCGCTGGGTCAGCGGCGAGGGCGGTAGGACGTCCTGCTCTTGCCACCGCCTGAGCCGAGCGGCCGCTGCGCGCGTCCGTCGTCGGTGGGACCGACCCCGCCCTGACAGCCCGGGCAGTAGAACATCGTGCGCTCGCGGGGAGCATCGCCGATCATCGCCACCCGCACCGTCGTGCCGCAGCGCAGGCACGGGCGGCCGGAGCGGGCGTGGGCGTAGTGCCACTCACCCCGGTCGGCCCGTCCGGTCGTGACCTGGACGGCGCCCTCCTTACCCCGGTCGAGGAGGCGGTGGGCGCGGTCGACCAGGGCTGCGACCCGCTGCGGGTCGAGCTCGTCGGCCCGCGACCACGGGGGGAGCCGTTCGAGGAAGAGGGCCTCGGCGGCGTACATGGTGCCGACCCCGGCGAGGTTGCGCTGGTCGAGGAGGGCGGCACCGATCGTCGCTGGGCTCGAGAGGAGCCGGCGGGCGGCCTCGTCGGGGTCCCAGTCGAGACCGAGCACGTCGGGCCCCAGATGGCCCACGAGCGTGTGCTCCTGTGCCGTCGGCACGACGTGGAGGTCGCCCAGCCGCAGCCCGAGCGCGGACCATGTCGCCGTCGCCACGACCGCCCTGATCTGGGGGTTGGCCAGCCTTCGGGAGTCAAGGGACTCGGGGTGCTCGATGCGCCACTGCCCCTCCATCCGCAGGTGCGAGTGGATCGTCACCCCGCCTTCGACCCGGTGCAGGATGTTCTTCCCCCGGGGCACGACCTGGAGGGTGTGCCGACCGACGAGGTCCACGGTCGACAGCTCGGGCCAGCGCAGGTCGCTGGTGGTCAGGGGGGCACCCCGCAGCGCGCGGTCGAGGCGGTCGGCGGTGCGGTAGACGGTGTCACCCTCGGGCACGACGGCCTCTGACGTCAGGCGAGCCGGGCGAGGCAGCCGGGCCGCCTGGAGGGGGGACGTCGCAGCAAGGTCCGCCGGAGATCATCGACGCAACCGCAGCCCGCGGGGCGTCGCGTGGAACCCGGCGCGAGCCAGGGCGTCGGCCAGGGGGTGGCCGGAGCCGAGGACCTGTGCGCCGTCGGTCTTCTCGACCGTCAGCCGCCCCAGCGCGCCCTCGCGGACGGAGAGGGCCAGGGCATCGGCGGCCCGCTGCAGGGCCGACAGCTCGTCGGTCCACGTCAGGAGGGTCTTGCCACCGCGCTCGACGTAGAGGACGAGGTCGCCGTCGACGAGCACGACGAGCGAACCGGCCTTGCGCCCGGGTTGATGACCGCGGGCGGCCGACTTGGGCTCGGAGGCGGGGGGCGGAGCAGGAGCTGCGTCGGGGTCGAGGGGTGAGGGAGTGCGGTCGGGCCACGGGAGGGCGGCGCCGTACGGGTTGGCGGGGTCGCAGGCGGCGAGGACCACCGCAGGCGCCTCGTCGCGGTCGCGGCCG
>JALYVC010000035.1 GCA_030853445.1 Actinomycetota bacterium
GTTAGCGTGGGACATGAGGACCTCCGTGGTGTGGGTGTTGCCGTCAGACAGCTCCACCTCACCCCGGGGGTCCTCCTCATGTCCAGCAGGCTCGCCCGTCACCAACGTCCGTGGGTAGTACAGCTAGACCTCGCGTCCGGGTCGACGCTGGCTCTTGCCCTCGTCGCCGCGGGCGCCGTGGGGGAGTGGTCAGAGGAGGGCGACGGTCGCCGGGTCCTGCTCCCCGTCGTAGAACTTCGCGAGCACGCCGGCGAAGCGGGCCGCCTCGCCGTCGTCGGCAGCGTGCGTAAAGAGGGTCAGGCACGAGCGCAGCTTGAGGGCGTCGACCTCGCCGAGCACCTTGACGGGGTCGTCGCCCGGCAGCGCGAGCAGGGCGTCGCAGCACCGCGCGAGCCGCGGCCCGAGAACGGGGTGCGCGACGTAGGCGCGGGCCTCGTCGAGGTCGCGCACGGCATACCGCAGCGCCATCGCTGAGCGGCCGAGCCCGGCGAGCTGGGGGAAGACGAACCACATCCAGTGGCTGGTCTTGCGGCCGCAGCGCAGCTGCGCGAGCGCGGCGCGGTAGGTGTCGCCGTCGTCCTGTGCGGCGAGGTAGCGGTCGAGGTCGGCGGGTGCGCGCACGCTCCCAGTGTGGCTGGTCGCGCAGGCCGTGGGCGAGTTCGGGCTTCGCGCGGTCGCTGCCGTAGGCTCAGTCTCCGTGGCTGTCGACTTCGGTGAAGAGATCAAGACCCTGCGCGCGACGATGGACACCGTGCGCGAGGTGACCGACCTGGCCTCCCTCGAGCAGCAGATCACCGAGCTCGAGGCCCAGGCCTCGGTCCCCGACCTGTGGGACGACCAGGAGCGGGCACAGAAGGTGACCTCCGACCTGTCACGGGCCAACAGCGAGCGCGACCGGGTCATGGGGATGGACGCCCGCATCGACGACCTCGAGACGCTGGTCGAGATGGGCACCGAGGACGGCGGAGATCCCGAGACCCTCGCCGAGGCCGAGGCCGAGCTGGCCAAGGTCAAGAAGGCCGTCGGCGAGCTCGAGGTGCGCACCCTGCTGGGCGGTGAGTACGACGAGCGCTCGGCCGTCGTGACCATCCGCTCCGGGGCCGGTGGCGTCGACGCCGCCGACTTCGCCGAGATGCTCATGCGGATGTACCTGCGCTGGGCCGAGCGCCACGGCTACCCCACCCAGGTCATGGACACCTCCTGGGCGGAGGAGGCGGGCCTGAAGTCCGCGACCTTCGAGGTCAACACGCCCTACGCGTTCGGTCACCTCGGCATCGAGGCCGGCACCCACCGCCTCGTGCGGATCAGCCCCTTCGACAACCAGGGCCGTCGTCAGACCTCGTTCGCCGCGGTCGAGGTCATCCCCCTCATCGAGTCGACCGACTCGATCGAGATCCCCGAGAACGAGCTGAAGATCGACGTCTTCCGCTCGTCGGGCCCCGGCGGACAGTCGGTCAACACCACCGACTCCGCGGTGCGCATGACCCACATCCCCACCGGCATCGTCGTCTCGATGCAGAACGAGAAGAGCCAGATCCAGAACCGCGCGGCCGCCCTGCGCGTGCTCCAGTCGCGCCTGCTGCTGCAGCGCAGGGCCGAGGAGGACGCCGCGAAGAAGGAGATGGCCGGCGACATCAAGGCCAGCTGGGGTGACCAGATGCGCTCCTACGTGCTGCACCCCTACCAGATGGTCAAGGACCTGCGCACCGACTACGAGGTCGGCAACACCACGGCCGTCTTCGACGGCGACATCGACGGCTTCATCGAGGCGGGCATCCGCTGGCGCCTGGGCGCCGACAAGCAGGACGCGCGCGACCGCGAGCGCTGAGGCCGAGCGCCGGTGGGCACGACGCGCCGGGGGAGGGCGGTTCTGCCCCGTTAACAGGTGACGCCCGTAGCCTGCTGAGGCACGCGCTCTCGCCCGTATGCCGTGTGCCCGTCCCGCGTTAGGCCTCCTCGATGATCCTCTTCGACCGCGTCACCAAGTCCTACCCGCGCACCACCCGCCCGGCGCTCGACGACATCTCGCTCGAGGTCGAGCGGGGGGAGTTCGCGTTCGTCGTGGGCCAGTCGGGCTCGGGCAAGTCGACGCTGCTTCGACTGGCGCTGCGCGAGGAAGTCGCGACCTCGGGCCGGGTCCTCGTCGCCGGGCGCGACCTGGCCCGCCTGCCGGAGCGCAAGGTGCCGATCCTGCGCCGTGAGATCGGCGTCGTCTTCCAGGACTTCCGCCTCCTGCCGGGCAAGAGCGTCTACCAGAACGTCGCGTTCGCCCTGCAGGTCATCGGCACCGCCCGCTCGACCATCCGCCAGACGGTGCCCGAGACCCTGGCCATGGTCGGCCTCGAGGGCAAGGAGAAGCGTCTACCGCACGAGCTCTCCGGTGGGGAGCAGCAGCGCGTGGCGATCGCCAGAGCCGTCGTCAACAAGCCGGCGATCCTCCTGTGCGACGAGCCCACGGGCAACCTCGACCCCGCCACCAGCCTCGACATCGTGGCCCTCCTCGAGCGGATCAACCGCTCCGGCACCACGATCGTCATGGCCACGCACGACGACGAGATCGTCAACTCGTTCCGTAAGCGCGTCGTCGAGCTGCAGCTCGGCCGCGTGCAGCGCGACCAGCACGACGGCGGGTACGGCGTCACCGGGTCGGTGCTGCCGGTCGTCACCGCCCGCAGGCCCCAGGGCCACCTGGGCGCCTGGGTCGATCCCGACACCGCCCCGCCGGCCCGTGGCGCCGAGGAGGGTGACGACGACCTCGTCGCGGTCGCGGCCGCCCTGGCCGCCACGCAGGGTGAGGTCGCTGCCACCCGTCCGTCCCGCCGCCGGCTCTCCCTTCGCCGCTCCTGAGAGGCAGCCTCACCGATGCGCGTCACCTTCCTCGCCGGAGAGATCTTCGGCGGCCTGCGCCGCAACGTCTCTATGGTCGTGTCCGTCGTCCTGGTGACGATGATCTCGATGTACCTCCTCGGCCTCGGCCTGCTGGCCCAGCGGCAGGTCGACACCATGAAGGACTACTGGTACGACCGGGTCCAGGTCTCGGTCTTCCTCTGCGTCGACAAGTCCCTCTACCCCAGCTGCGCCGGGCAGGCGACGACGCCCGACCAGCGTCAGGCGCTGCAGGCCCAGCTCATGGCGATGAAGCCGCTGGTCAAGGACGTCTACTACGAGTCGCAGGCGCAGGCCTACGACCGCTTCAAGGAGCAGTTCAAGAACTCCCCGCTCGGTGACCAGGCCACCGAGCGCGCTTTCGCCGACTCGTTCCGGGTCTCCCTGTCCGACCCCGACAAGTACGACGTCCTCGCCTCCTCCGTCGAGGGGGCGCCGGGCGTGGGCAAGGTGCAGGACCAGAAGGAGCTGCTCAGCAAGTTCTTCACCTTCATGAACGTCGTGTCGTGGTCGGCGATCTCGCTGGCCGTGCTCATGGTGATCTGCGCGATCCTGCTGATGGCCACGACGATCCGCCAGAACGCCTTCAGCCGACGGCGGGAGACCGGCATCATGCGGCTGGTCGGGGCCTCGAACCTCACGATCCAGCTCCCCTTCGTCATGGAGACCGTGATCTCGTCGATCATCGGGGCCGGCGTCGCCATGGGCCTGCTGTGGGCCACGGTCCGGTACGGCGTCTCGGGCTACCTCAGCAGCGCCTTGCTCGACACCGCCTTCATCGGGGTGGGTGACGTCGCGCTCATCGCCCCGTGGGTGGTGGTGGGGGTCGTCGGTCTCGCGGTTGTGACCTCGGGCTTCACCTTGCGCAGGTACCTTCGGGTGTGATCAGGGCCTCGGTCGAGGGCTTCTGGCGCGATTCGGGTCAGGTGGTCCGGCGAGGGACCGATGTCACGTAGGACGGCCGGAACACGCCGGGCCGGCGGCGGCTCGTTGAGGCGCGGGTGTGTTACCAATGATGACTATGGGACGGGTGAGCATGGGCACTGTGCGCCGACAGGGGATCGGCCTCGCCCTCGTGCTGGCCAGCGTGGCCGCCTTCGGCGTGGTCTCGCCGACCTCGGGCGTGGCCGACACCGGTGACCAGAAGCGAGAGGCCGACCAGCGCGTCGCCGCCGCCCAGGACGCCCTCGAGGGCACGTCGACGGCCCTGCTCACGGCGTATGCCGCCTACCAGGCCACCGCGGCCCGGGTCCCGGCCGCCCAGCGCGCCCTCGACACCGCACGGGTCACCGAGCGCGCAGCCAGCCAGCGCAACGACGTGGTCGCGGCCCGTCTGGCGGTCGCCCAGGCCAACGAGGCCCGGTCGGTGCAGCAGGTCGTGGACAACGCCGTGGCCCTGCAGAAGACCCAGGATGCCCTCGATGGTTTCGCCGCCGATGTCTTCCAGGGCGGGGGCGAAACCCAGCTCTCGGTCGCGATGGGCGCCACCAGCCCCGACGACTTCGCCTCTCGACTCGTGCTCGCCGACACCGTGACGTCCCTGACCAACTCGGCCATGACCGACCTGCAGAACGCCCGCGCCGAGGACACCGCCCAGAAGGCGTACCTCATGGCCGTGCGCGCCGAGATCGCGCAGCTCAAGGTCCAGGCCGAGCAGTCGCTGGCGGACGCCCGTGTGGCCCGTCGGGGCGCCCAGTCGGCCACGGCAGCGCTCGACGCGCTGCTGCTGCGGCAGTCCGGGCAGTCCCGCTCGCTCGAGGCGCAGAAGAAGGCCGAGACGGGCAGCCTTGCGGCGGCGGAAGCCGACCAGCGCCGGCT
>JALYVC010000053.1 GCA_030853445.1 Actinomycetota bacterium
GCCGACGCCAGCTCGCCGAGGCGCGGGCCGAGCACGAAACGGCCCTGCATGTCGCGCGAGACGAGCCGATGGTGCTCGAGCGCGACCGCGAGGCGGTGGGCGGTCGGCCGAGCGAGACCGGTCGCCCCGACGAGCTGCGCGAGCGTGGCGGGTCCGGCCTCGAGCGCCCCGAGCACGATGGCCGCCTTGTCGAGCACCCCGACCCCACTGGATATGTCCATTCCCTGATATTGACGTCTCAGAGCCTGAGACGCAAGTTCAGGTGACGGGGAAGTGCGCCACGCTGGTGGGAGCAGTGCATCACCCCTCGAGGATGCCGCACGGGGCAGTGGGTGCCACCGAGGACCCGAGGGGGGCGCTCGGAAAGGAGCACTCCATGCCCGGAACGCTGGCCGAGAAGGTCTGGGACGCGCACGTCGTACGTCGCGCCGAGGGGGAGCCTGACCTCCTCTACATCGATCTCCACCTCCTGCACGAGGTGACCAGCCCGCAGGCCTTCGACGGCCTGCGCCTGGCGGGGCGGCCGGTACGACGCCCCGACCTCACGCTCGCGACGGAGGACCACAACGTCCCCACGACGCCAGGGCCGATCACCGACCCCGTCAGCCGCACCCAGGTCGAGACCCTGCGGCGCAACTGCGACGAGTTCGGCGTGCGCCTCTACTCCATGGGCGACATCGAGCAGGGCATCGTGCACATCATCGGCCCTCAGCTGGGCCTGACCCAGCCGGGGATGACGATCGTCTGCGGTGACAGCCACACCTCGACGCACGGGGCCTTCGGTGCGCTCGCCTTCGGCATCGGCACCTCCGAGGTCGAGCACGTGCTTGCCACCCAGGCCCTGTCCCTCAAGCCCTTCCGCACCCTCGCGGTCAACGTCGAGGGCGAGCTGGCACCCGGGGTGACGGCCAAAGACATCGTCCTGGCCGTCATTGCCCAGATCGGCACCGGTGGCGGGCAGGGCTACGTCATCGAGTTCCGCGGCAGCGCCATCCGCGCCCTGTCGATGGAGGCCCGGATGACGGTCTGCAACATGTCGATCGAGGCCGGCGCGCGCGCCGGCATGATCGCGCCCGACGAGACGACCTTCGCCTATGTCGAGGGTCGCCCCCACGCGCCGACCGGTGCCGACTGGGACGCCGCCGTCGCGTCGTGGAGCGAGCTGCGCTCCGACGACGACGCCGCCTTCGATGCTGAGGTCCACCTCGACGCGTCGTCCCTCACACCCTTCGTGACCTGGGGGACCAACCCCGGTCAGGGGCTGCCCCTCGGTGCACGGGTGCCCGACCCCGAGTCGTTCGCCGACGAGAGCGACAAGGTCGCGGCGCGCAACGCCCTCGCGTACATGGGTCTCGAGGCGGGCACGCCGCTGCGCGAGATCGCGGTCGACACCGTCTTCGTGGGGTCCTGCACCAACGGCCGCATCGAGGACCTGCGGGCGGCCGCCGCGGTCGTCAAGGGCCGCACGGTGGCCGACGGGGTGCGCATGCTGGTCGTCCCGGGGTCGGCCCGGGTCCGCCTGCAGGCGCAGGAGGAAGGCCTCGACGCGGTGTTCACCGCGGCCGGCGCCGAGTGGCGGCTCGCCGGATGCTCGATGTGCCTGGGGATGAACCCCGACCAGCTGGCGCCGGGTGAGCGCAGCGCGTCCACGTCGAACCGCAACTTCGAGGGTCGTCAGGGCAAGGGTGGACGCACTCACCTCGTCAGCCCGCTGGTCGCGGCCGCGACCGCGGTCCTGGGCACCCTCTCCTCGCCCGCCGACCTGCCGCCGCTGCCCGGCGCATCCGACCACTCCGATCTCGTGGAGGCCTGAGCCATGGAGAAGTTCACCACCCACACCGGTATCGGGGTGCCCCTGCGCCGCGGCAACGTCGACACCGACCAGATCATCCCGGCCGAGTACCTCAAGCGGGTCACCCGCGACGGCTTCGAGGACGGCCTCTTCGCGGCCTGGCGCAGCGACGACTCCTTCGTGCTCAACGACCCCCGGTACGCCGGCGGCTCGGTGCTGGTGGCCGGTCCCGACTTCGGCACCGGCTCGAGCCGGGAGCACGCGGTCTGGGCACTGATGAACTACGGCTTCGCGGCCGTGCTGTCATCGAGGTTCGCCGACATCTTCCGGGGAAACAGCGGCAAGGCAGGTCTGCTCACAGCCGTCGTCGCCCAGGACGACATCGAGCTGATCTGGAAGTACCTCGACAACGAGCCGGGGGCCCCGGTCACGGTCGACCTCGTCTCGCGAACGGTGACCGCCGGCGAGATCGTGGCGCCCTTCCAGGTGGACGACTACACGCGTTGGCGCCTCCTCGAGGGTCTCGACGACATCGGGCTGACCCTGCGCCACGAAGAGGACGTCACGGCCTTCGAGGGCGCCCGCCCGTCGTGGAAGCCCGTCGTGAGCTGACCCAGCGGTCACGCAAAGCCATACCCAGGCAGTGAGATCCCCTGCGCGACACGCCGAATCAGCGTGCCGCGTAGGGGATTTTTCTCAGGATCTTTGCCGGCGATGCTCTCGTGGGCGCCGTCCGTGGTCGCTCGGGGCGACGGGTGAGTGGGGCCACCACCCAGCGGGGCCGGGCCTTCCGGAGTGCTGTGACCGAATCGTGTTGTGCCGCAATGGTTCTACGTGCTCAACGGGCCATCGCTGCAGGTCAGCGCGGTCTCGTGAGGTGAGGTTGAGGGGTGTCGGCCGGGGCTCCGCCGAGACCCCATACGGCCCTCGGAGGAGCCGAAACTGCTTGGGCGACAACACCATCACGGTCTTCGGTGCTCGACTGCAGCCGCGACTCGGCCTACGGTTTGTCAGAAGCCGGGCATTCGCCCGGGTCCACACCGTCGTCGGGCGCACGCTCGGCCCCGCACCCTTCGGAGGGTCTCCAACGTGAACAAGGCAGAGCTCATCACCGCGATCGAGGTCAAGCTCGGCAGCAAGAAGGCCGCGAGCGAAGCTCTCGAGGCTGTCCTGGACGCGGTCATCCGCGAGGTCGCCAAGGGCGGCAAGGTCGGCATCACCGGCTTCGGCACCTTCCAGAAGGTCGTCCGTGAGGCCCGCACCGGTCGCAACCCGCGCACCGGCCAGACCGTGAAGATCAAGAAGACCACGGTTCCCCGCTTCCGTCCCGGCACCGGCTTCAAGGAGGTCGTCGCCGACCCGCGCAAGCTCCCCAAGGCGACGGCGGCCGGCGCTCGCGCGTCGGCGGGCACCGCCACGAAGGCTGCCCCCGCCAAGCGGGCTGTCGCCACCAAGGCCGCTCCCGCCAAGAAGGCTGCTGCCAGCAAGGCTGCTCCGGCCAAGACCGCCGCCACCAAGGCCGCTCCCGCGAAGAAGGTCACCGCCACCAAGGCGGCTGCCAAGGTCACTGCCGCGAAGAAGGTCGCGACCAAGGCTGCTCCGGCCACGAAGGCGGCTCCCGCGAAGAGGGTCGCCACCAAGGCTGCTCCCGTCAAGGCGGCGGCCACGAAGGCCGCTCCCGCGAAGAAGGTCGCCACGAAGGCCGCTCCGGCGGCGAAGCCGGCGGCCAGCAGGACCGCCACCAAGGCTGCACCCGCGAAGAGGGCCACGGCCAAGAAGGCCACGAGCCGCTGAGGCCGTAGATCTCGGCGCCGCTCCGGCTCCACCGCGACGGGCCGGTCATCGCGAGGTGACCGGCCCGACGTCACGAGGAGGGGAACGTCGTCCGTGGTTCCCACGCCCGCGAGGTGGCGAGCAGCTCGTCGACCTCGGTCCGGGTCGGTGCGGTGGCCGGTCCGCGACGCACGACCTTGAGCGCCGCCGCCGCATTGGCCCGGACTACTGCCTCGCGCAGCGAGGTACCCCGGGCCAGCTCGGCGAGCAGCACCCCCGTGTGCGTGTCTCCGGCGCCGTTGGTGTCGACCGCCTCCCGCGGGAACCCGGGCACGGCGATCGTCTCCGAACCGGTGTGCACGTGGGCGCCCGCGGCGCCATCGCGCACGACCGCGAGGGCACCGGGCCGCAGGGCCGCGGCCAACACCTCGACCGCCCGGGCGGGCGCGGGTCGACCGGTGAGGTCGGCAGCCTCCTGGGCGTTACCCGTCCAGAGGTCGGTGCGGGCGAGCACCCGGGCACGAAGCCGCTCGGGCAGTCCCGCGAAGGGGGCTCCCGGGTCGAGCACGACCACCACGTCGTCGCCGAGCCCATCGAGCAGGGCGAGCACGGGGTCGCAGGTCGGCCCGACGAGCGAGTAGCCACTCAGGCACAGCAGGTCGCCCGTCGACGGTGAGGCGGACGCGAGGCTGCGGGCGGTGACGTGACGCTCCGCCCCCTGCGTCGTGACGAAGGTGCGCTCACCCTCGGCGTCGAGGATCACGAGGCAGACCCCGGTGTCGAGACCGGTGACCACGGGGCTGCTGACCTCGATCCCCTCGGCGGCGAGGGTGGCCCGCACGAGGTCGGCGTGGGGCCCGGTGCCGACGGAGCCCGAGTGCACCGCAACCGCGCCGGCTCGGGCGGCGGCGACGAGCACCGTGACCGCGCCCCCGGCGAACCGCCCGAAGCCCCTGGCCACCGCGTTGCCCCCGCGGGGTGGTAGCGCGTCGACCGTGGCGATCTCGTCGACCAGGGCCTGGGCGGTGTGGATCACCCGCGGCGTCGTGGCAGCGCTCATATCGGGCGTCATGCCGGCATCACGCCGGGCTCGTGTCGGGGCTCACCTGGGCAGTCAGCCGATCGTCTCGCCGGGGCCGATCCCGACGATCCACAGGCGGGTCACGGTGGAGGCGGCTCCCTCGATGCTGACCCGCTGCCCGGGACGCAGGTGGCGCAGGGCGCTGCGGTCGAAGACCTCTGCGGCGAACGCCCACTCGTGACCGTCGTCGAGCAGGACGCTGCCCACCCGGGTGGTCTCGTCGAAGGTATGGACGTTGGCCTGCACGGGTCCCAGCCTAGGGAGTCGGCCTCGGCCGCGGCACCAGCAGGTGGGCGAGCAGGGTCGCCGTGTGGGTGCCCACACCGAGGCACAGGGCTGACCGCAGCGACGCCTCGTCGTCTACGTCGCGGCGCAGACGGGGCAGGTCGAGGTCGAGACGCCGGGCCCCGTCACGCTCGTGGGCCCGCGCGGAGGGCCCCCCGAAGCAGGGGTGCAGCCGCCCTCCCGACCGGGCGGTCAACAGCACGGTGCCCACGCCGTCGGCGTCCGGCACGACGGCCGCCTCGTACTCCTCGCAGACCGCCAGGGCGGCCAGCAGGTCGTCGGCGTGCAGGCAGGGGAGGTCACCCAGCAGCGCAGCCACCCGGGCGTGCCCCGCTCCCGGCAGGCAGGTCGCTCTTGCGGCCCCGGCGAGCACCGCCGCGTCGAGACCGCCGGCGGGATCGGGCTCAACGACGACCCCCAGCCCCGCGACCTCGTCGGCGAGGACGGGATCGGAGGTGACGACGACGACATGGTCGGCGCCCAGTGCGCCGACCGCAGCGGTCAGGGTGTCGAGGGCCAGCGCCGTGGCCAGCCGGGCATGGTCGACGCCGTCGGGCGCCCGCAGCCGGCTCTTGGCCAACGGCCCTCCCTTGACC
>JALYVC010000057.1 GCA_030853445.1 Actinomycetota bacterium
TCGTGACCGTGGTGGGCGGCGCCCGGGCCCCGCTCACGGCCCTGCTCGCCGGTGCCACCACCGGGTGGCGGGCCCCGCTGCTGGTGGTCACCGCGACGACGCGTGAGGCCGAGGACCTCGAGACCGCCCTGGGCTGCTTCCTCGGGGCCGACGCGGTCGCCACCTTCCCGAGCTGGGAGACCCTGCCCCACGAGCGGCTGAGCCCCCGCTCCGACACCGTCGGTCGACGCCTGGCCGTCCTGCGTCGACTGGCCCACCCGGACGCCGACGACGCGACGTACGGTCCGCTGTCGGTCGTGGTCGCGCCGGTGCGGGCCGTCCTGCAGCCGGTGGTCTCCGGGCTCGGTGAGCTCGAGCCGGTCACCCTGCGCGCCGGGGACGAGCGGCCCCTGCAGAGCGTCGTCGAAGCGCTCGCGGGTGCCGCCTACACGCGAACCGACCTGGTCGAGAAGCGCGGGGAGTTCGCCGTGCGTGGTGGCATCCTCGACGTCTTCCCCCCGACCGAGGAGCACCCGGTGCGGGTGGAGTTCTGGGGCGACACGGTCGAGGAGGTGCGCTGGTTCAAGGTCGCCGACCAGCGCAGCCTCGAGATCGCCGCGCACGGGCTGTGGGCGCCGCCCTGCCGCGAGATGCTGCTGACCGGCGCCGTGCGCGAGCGGGCCCGCCGCCTGGCAGCCGACCTGCCCGGAGTCGAGGACATGCTGCTGAAGATGGCCGAGGGCATCGCCGTGGAGGGGATGGAGAGCCTCGCCCCCGCCCTCGTCGACGAGATGGTGCCGCTGCTCGACGCCTTCCCGCCGGCCTCGCTCGTCGTGGTCAGCGACCCGGAACGGGTCCGCACCCGGGCCCACGACCTCGTCGCGACGAGCGCCGAGTTCCTCGAGGCGAGCTGGGTCGGGGCCTCGGCCGGGAGCGCCGCAGCCCCCGTCGACCTGCAGTCGGTGCTCGGTACGGCGTCGTACTGGCCGCTGGCCCAGGTGCGCGAGCACGCGCTGGCCACCGGGCGCCCGTGGTGGACGCTCACCGGGTTCGTCACCGACACCGAGCTGGCCGACCTCGGGGTCGACGGCGACGGCGACGACCTCGTCGGGATCCCGCTCGGGCTGCACGAGGTCGAGCCCTTCCGGGGCGACACCGAGGCGGCCGTCACCGCCCTGCGTGGCTGGGTCGACGGCGGCTGGCGGGTCGTCGTCGTCACCGACGGTGCGGGCCTGGCCCGTCGGGTGGCCGAGGTGCTGTCCGACGCCGGCGTGCCGGCGACCCTCGACCCGCTGACCGACGAGCTCGCGGTCGGTCTGGTCCACGTGACGACCGGCTCGCTCGGGCGTGGGTTCGTCGACGCGGACCAACGGCTGGTCGTCGTCACCGAGACCGACCTGACGGGCCAGCCCGGGCAGGCCGGGTCGACCAAGGACATGCGCAAGATGCCGTCACGGCGGCGCAACCAGGTCGACCCGGTGCAGCTGCGGGCGGGCGACCACGTCGTCCACGAGCAGCACGGGGTGGGGCGCTTCGTCGAGATGATGCAGCGCACCGTCGGCGGGGCCACGCGCGAGTACCTCGTGCTGGAGTACGCGCCCGGCAAGCGGGGGCAGCCCGGCGACCGGTTGTTCGTGCCGACCGACCAGCTCGACCAGGTGACGAAGTACGTCGGCGGTGAGGCGCCGTCCCTCAACAGGATGGGCGGCTCCGACTGGCACAAGACCAAGTCCCGGGCCAAGCGCTACGTCAAGCAGATCGCCGGCGACCTGATCCGGCTCTACAGCGCGCGGATGGCCACCCAGGGGCACGCCTTCGGCCCCGACACCCCGTGGCAGCGCGAGCTCGAGGACGCCTTCTCGTTCGCCGAGACGCCCGATCAGCTGTCGACCATCGACGAGGTCAAGGCCGACATGGAGAAGGAGGTCCCGATGGACCGCCTCATCTGCGGCGACGTGGGCTACGGCAAGACCGAGATCGCCGTGCGCGCGGCCTTCAAGGCCGTCCAGGACGGCAAGCAGGTCGCGGTGCTGGTGCCGACCACCCTGCTGGTGTCACAGCACTTCTCGACCTTCAGCGACCGGTATGCGCCCTTCCCGGTCGTCGTGCGCGCGCTGTCGCGGTTCCAGAGCGACAAGGAGGCCAAGGAGGTGCTCACCGGGCTCGCCGACGGCTCGGTCGACGTCGTCATCGGCACCCACCGGCTGCTGTCGGCCGAGGTGCGGTTCAAGGACCTCGGCCTCGTGGTGGTCGACGAGGAGCAGCGTTTCGGCGTCGAGCACAAGGAGCAGCTGAAGTCGATGCGCACCGCGGTCGACGTGCTCTCGATGTCGGCGACCCCCATCCCGCGCACCCTCGAGATGGCGGTCACCGGCATCCGCGAGATGTCGACGCTGCTCACCCCGCCCG
>JALYVC010000060.1 GCA_030853445.1 Actinomycetota bacterium
GGGCTCGACCAGCCGCACCTCTCCCCCGAAGCCGAGCACCAGGGCGACGGCCGCCTCGCGGGCGCGCACGGTGAGGCGCAGGCGCGGCCAGTCCGCAGGGTCGGCGGGTGGGTCGAGGGGCACCGTCTCGAGGGCCGTTCCCGTGGTCGTCTGCGAGGAGGCGACCAGCCGGAAGCGGGCGACGGCCTGGGGCGACACGGCGACGGTGACGACCACCCCCTCGTGACCGGACTCGAAGGTGGCGCGCACCTGCTGCCACTCGTGGGCCAGGTCGAGGTCGTCGGGCACCCTGGCGGGCTCGTCGAGGACCTGTGCGGTGGTGATCCGCGCGACCCGGAAGCTCTTGACGACCCCCCGGTGAGCGGCCAGGAGATACCACCGCCCGGCGTTCTCGACCAGACCGTAGGGGTCGACGGTGCGCAGCCCGGGCGACTCCTCGCCGCGTGGCGGGTAGCCGAGCCGCACCCGACGCCTCGCCACCGCCGCCTCCCGCAGCCGCGGCAGCAGGGGTACCTCCTCGGCGGCAGCGAACCACCGGCGCCGGTCGACGACGACGACCGCGGCCAACGCGTCGGCACGCTCCAGCGCAGGCTGCGGCACGGTCGCCGCCAGCTTGGTGAGGGCGGTGCCGAGCTGCGGCCCGAGGCCGAGGTCGGCGGCCGCCCCCTGCGTGGTCCAGGAGAAGAGCGCCTGCGCCTCCTGCGCGGTCAGTCCGCTCATGTCGGTCTCGTAGCCCTCCATGAGCACGCACCCACCGCCCCGGCCCTGCTCGCAGTAGACCGGAACGCCTGCCGCAGACAGCGCCTCCATGTCGCGCAGCACCGTGCGCTCGCTCACCTCGAGCAGCTCGGCCAGCCGCCGGGCCGGCAGCCGCCCGTGGCGGCGCAGGAGGAAGAGCAGCTGCAGCAGTCGGTCGGCGCGCACCTGATGATCGTGTCAGTAGAACCCGACAGAAGGTGTCTGGTTTACCGGGGAGTCTGGACGCATGACCACCTCAGCGCAGACCCCGTCCGCCACCGCCCCTGCCTCTCCCCCCACTCCCGCCACTCCCGCTGCGGCCGCCGCGTCCGCCACGTCCGCCACATCCGGCGGTCCGCCCGACCCTCGGCCGTTCCTCGCACGCGCCCTCGACCAGGTCGGACTGCTCGTGCGCGGCCTGACGCCCGACGACCTCGACCGCCCGACCCCCTGCCCGGAGTACACCGTGCGCGGGCTGCTCGGTCACCTGGTGGCGGTCGAGGCCCGCCTCGCCCACATCGTCACCGGAGGCCAGCCCTTCGACCTGCCGTCCGTCGTCGAAGGCGTCGCCGACGACGGCTGGGCCGCGGCCTGGCAGGCGGGCCGGCGCCGCCTCGACACCGTGCTCGCCGACGACGCCGTGCTCGAGGGCACCATCGCCCACCCGGCCCGGGTCATGCCCGCCCGCCTCGCTCTCTTCGCCTACGTCAGCGAGGTCGCCGTGCACGGCTGGGACCTCGCCATGGCGATCGGCCGACGGGACGTGCTCGACGAGTCGCTCGCCGCCGTGGTGCTCGGCCCGGTGCAGGGCGCTCTCCCCAACCACCCGCGCGGCGGCGACGTCCCCTTCGCCGAGGTCGTCGCGGTCGGCTCGGAGGCGACGCCGTACGACCGGCTGGTCGCCTGGATGGGCCGCCACCCCTGAACCCCATCCCACTCTGCGTTCCGAACAGGAGGAACCCGTGGTTCTCCCCGCCCTGAGCTCGTAGAACCACGGGTTTGCCGTGTTCGGAACGCCGTCGTGGGGTCAGGCGAGGACGGCGAGGCCCCGACCCCGGGCCCAGTCGCGCATCGCGGTGGTGAGCGCTGGGGCCACCTCGGCCTCGACCTCGACCGGAACCCCCGCCGCAACCGTATGGAGCGTCGTCACGTGCAGGCTCTGCCCGGGGGCCAGGCCCGGCCAGGGCAGGTCGCGCACGACCTGGGTGAGCAGCAGGCCCACGTGGACACCGTCACACTCCGCGACCCAGGTCGGGTGCTCGTCGGGGTCCCAGGCCGCCGCGAACCGGTCGAGGAAACCGGGCTCGGCGCCGGCGCCGGCGGCACGCGCTGCCTGGAGCCTCAGGGCCGCCACCACGAGGGCGTCGTCGGCCTTCGCCCTGCGCACCCGCACGCTGCCCATGGGGGAAGTGAACCACCTCCGGGGACGCCACGCTCGGGTCGGGCGCTGCGGTCCGCTCCTCCACGGGGTCAGGACCGGGACCGCCCCGGCTGCCCCGGGTGTCGGGGTCAGACGTCGAAGCCGAGCCGGCGGGCGCTACGAGCCCGCTGGCGCGAGCTGCGCAGGCGCCGCAGCCGCTTGACGAGCATCGGGTCGACGGCCAGCGCGGCCGGGTTGTCGAGCAACGCGTTGAGCACCTGGTAGTAGCGCGTGGAGCTCATGTCGAAGAGCTCCTTGATCGCCTGCTCCTTGGCGCCGGCGTACTTCCACCACTGGCGCTCGAAGGCGAGGATCTCGAGGTCACGTGCCGCCAGCTCCGACCCGCCCGACGACGGCGCGTCGTAATGCTCCTGAGCGTTCACGTCGGCGCCACACTTCTCCTCGACCGGTCGTCTGCGACCCCGTTCAGGACCGCGAGAGCCACTATACGAGGTGAATGACAGGCGTGTCATTCCCTGCGCGTGGCGTCGTCGTGCGGTAGAGCACCACGAGTCACACCAGCCCCTCGGGCCTCTCGGGTTCTGAGCGTGGCGCCGCTCAGACCATCGTGTCGAGGATCGCCGCGATGTCGTCCTCCGTGGTGAGCGGGTTGACGATCGCGAAGCGGGTCACCGTCTCACCCTCGTGCGACGTGGGGACGACGAAGGCGAACTCCTGCGCGAGCAGCCGGTCCGACCACTGGGCGTAGTCGGCCGGCTCCCACCCGATGCGGCGGAAGACCACCACCGACAGGTCGCGCCCGCGCAGGGTCTCGACGTAGGGCCGACGGCCGATCTCCTCCTCGGCGAAGCGGGCCACCTCGAGGGTCCGCTCGACGGCTTCGGTGTAGGCCAGCGTGCCGTGGACCGCGAGCGAGAACCACAGGGGCAGTCCCCGGGCGCGTCGGGTGAGCCCGACGGAGTAGTCGGTGGGGCTCCACTCGGGCGCGTCGGTCACCACGTCGAGGTAGGAGGCCTTCTGGGTGTGCGCCGCGCGGGCGAGCAAGGGGTCGCGGTAGAGCAGTGCGCAGCAGTCGAAGGGGGCGAAGAGCCACTTGTGCGGGTCGACGATGAAGGAGTCGGCCTTCTCGATGCCGTCGTACCGCGCCCGCACCGACGGGGCGGCGAGGCCCCCGCCCCCGTACGCGCCGTCGACGTGGAACCACACGCCGAGCTCGCGGCAGACCTCGGCGACCGAGGCGAGGTCGTCGATGATCCCGAAGTTGGTCGTCCCCGAGGTCGCCACGACCGCGAAGAACGTCTCGGGACCGCTGTCCTGCAGCACCTTGCGCAGGTTGTCGCCCGAGAGCCGCCAGTCGTCGTCCGTCGGGACCGTCACGAGCTCGGCGTCCATCACGTCGCAGGCCGACTGGATCGAGGAGTGCGCTCCGTAGGTCGCCGCCACCCTCCACGGCCGCGCGCCGGAGCCGGCCGCGAGCGCCCTCGCCCGGGCCGTGTGGCGGGCGGCTACGAGCGCCGAGAGGTTGCCTACCGTGCCGCCGGGCACGAAGACCCCACCGGCGGAGGCAGGCAGGCCCGCGAGGTCGGCGATCCAGCGCAGCGCCTCGTTCTCGGCGTGGACGGCGCCGGCACCCTCGAGCCACGACCCGGCGTAGATGGACGACGCCCCGACGACGACGTCGAAGGCCGCGGCCTCCTTCGTGGGCGCGCAGGGGATGAAGGACAGGTATCGCGGGTGGTCGACCGAGAGGCAGGCGGGCGCCAGGACCTCGGCGAAGACGGAGAGCGCCTTCGTGGAGCCGAGGCCGTCGGGCGTCACCGTCACACCGACCGCAGCGGTCAGCTCCTCGGGGGACAGGGGTCCGTCGAGGGGCACCGGGTCGAGCGAGAGCCGCTCGGCGGCGTAGGCCAGGACGGCGTCGACGGTGGCTCGGGTGCTCTCGGGGTCATAGCGGTGCACCCGCGGAGTCTAGGAGGGATCGAGCCCTTCCGGCAGCAGGGCCTCCCGCAGCTGCTGCGCCGAATCGACGAGGCGGTCGGGCCGGGCGGCCTCGAGGTCAGCCCGCGAGGCCGCACCCCAGGTGACGGCCACCGACCTCATACCGGCTGCCTGGGCGGCCTCGACGTCGACGACGGCATCGCCGACGTAGACCGCGCCGTCCGGGCGGGCCCCCAGACGCGCGAGGGCCGCCAACAGCGGCGCCGGATGGGGTTTGTGCTCCTCGGTGTCCTCCAGCGCGATGAGGACCTGCATGTGGGCGGTGACCCCCACGAGGTCGGCGCAGACCTGCGCGGCCTCACGCAGCTTGGACGTGGCGACGGCGACCTGGACACCCGCCGCGGCCAGGTCGGCGAGCACGTCGGTCACCCCGGCGTAGGAGCGGATCAGCTCGGCGGTGTGGGCGCGGTTCCAGGACACGTAGGTGGCGAAGAGCTCGTCGGCCCGCTCGGGCCACTGCTCGCGCATGTTGCGGATGAGCGGCTGCCCGATCCAGCCCCGGATGAGCTGTTCGTCCTGCTCCTGGCCCAGCACCGTCCGGAAGGCGTGCTGGTAGCTGGCGAGGATGAGGTCGATGGTGTCGACCAGGGTGCCGTCGAGGTCGAAGACGACCACCGGTCGCCAGGGGCGGCCGGTGCGCGGCAGGGGGTCGGTGCGCGGGGCTGGGCTGCTGTCGGTCACGGAAAGCCAGCCTATGGGGCCATCTGGGGTGACCCGTACGAACCATCTGTGCCGCAGGAAAAGACCAGTTTCCCGAGAATCTCTTGACCATCTCTTTAACGTTGGTATCGTCATATCCAGAGGTCGAAGAACTCGCCGGGGGGTGCGTTCGACGATTGTCGGCCTCTCGCCCCGGGACGTTCCCGGAAGCAGGACAGGGGGAACACCAGCGCGCTTCACGGCGCGCTACTCCAGTCCAGGGTGAGCCCCTTCGGGGCTCACGAGCGGGACGGCCGGCAAGCCGTACCGCCCACGAGTCGGCGCCGCCGCCTGAACCAGCCCTCACCACCCCGGGCGGCGGCGTCTCCTCAGGATCCTTCCCAGTAGGTTGGGATGCATGTCGGCCCGCCCGCTCGAGGATCTCGTGCACCCGTCGTGGGTGCCTGCGCTGGACCCCGTCCGCGACAGCATCACCCGCGTCGGCGCCTTCCTGCGTGACGAGATCGCCGCCGGCCGGGGCTACCTGCCCTCCGGCGACGACGTGCTGCGCGCGTTCCGCCAGCCCTTCGACGCCGTCCGCGTGCTGGTCGTGGGCCAGGATCCCTACCCCACCCCCGGTCACCCGGTGGGTCTGAGCTTCTCGGTGGCCCCCGACGTGCGACCGGTGCCCCGCAGCCTGCGCAACATCTACATCGAGCTCGGCACCGACCTCGGCCTTCCCGAGCCGACCTCGGGCGACCTCACGCCGTGGGTCGACCAGGGCGTCCTGCTGCTCAACCGTGTGCTCACCGTGCGTCCCGGCGCCCCCGCGAGCCACCAGGGACAGGGCTGGGAGGACGTCACCCAGCAGGCCATCACCGCTCTCGCCGACCGTGGCGGCCCGCTCGTCGCGCTGCTGTGGGGACGCCAGGCCCGCTCCCTGGGTCCCCTGCTGGGATCGGTGCCGCGGGTCGAGAGCGCCCACCCCTCACCGCTGTCGGCCCGGTCGGGGTTCTTCGGCTCGCGGCCCTTCAGCCGCGTCAACGCGGCGCTCACCGAGCAGGGCGGCCAGCCCGTCGACTGGAGACTCGCATGAGCGCGCCGTCCCCGCGCCCCGCCCCGCACCCCTGGAGCCGGTACGTCGCCATCGGGGACTCCTTCACCGAAGGCATGTCCGACCCTGACCCGGGCGCCGCGGGGGGCTACATCGGGTGGGCCGACCGGCTCGCCGAACGGCTCGCGGTGCAGGCGGCTGCCGAGGGTCGCGACCTCGGCTACGCCAACCTCGCCGTACGGGGTCGCCTGCTCGCCGACGTCGTCGGCCCCCAGCTCGACGCTGCGCTGGCCCTGGCGCCCGACCTCGTGAGCATCGTGGGCGGGGGAAACGACATCCTGCGGCCCCGAGCCGACATCGACGTGCTGGCCGCCGAGCTGGAGCGAGCGGTCGCGCGCGTCCGCGCCACCGGCGCGGACGTGCTCATGGCGACACCGGCCGACCCGTGGAAGGCGCCTCTGGTGCGTGCCGTGCGCGGACGGACCGCCACCTACGTGGCGGCCATCTGGGGCATCGCGCAACGTCAGGGCGCCTTCGTGCTCGACCAGTGGACCCAGCCGTTCCTGCGCGACTGGCAGATGTGGGCCGAGGACCGCATCCATCTGTCCCCCGAGGGACACCGACGGGTGGCCGCGGCCGCAGCCTGGACCCTCGGTCTGGACAGCGACGAGGACGACTGGCGCGGCGAGGTACCCCCTGCGCCGGTGCTGCGTCGACGCGAGGCCGCGGCTGCCGACGCCCGCTGGGCCCGCGACTACGTCGGGCCGTGGGTGCAGCGTCGTCTGCGCGGCGAGTCCTCCGGTGACGCGCTGAGCGCCAAGCGGCCCCTGGTCACCCCGTTGGACCCCCGCCCCCGACCGACGCCCACCCCCTGACTCCACGCCCGCCCCCGACCGACGCCCGCCCCCTGACTCGACGCTGCGTCGAGGCACTCGACGCATGGTGCTCCGGGCGTCAGGTGCGTCGACGCTGCGTCGAGTCAGGGGGGCAGGGGTCAGGGCGGGGTGAGAGGGCGCAGGAGGACCACCTGCGCAACCGATGGGACGGGCGTACGGCGCCGCGACGCCGCATCATCTCGTCGGGTCCCTCGAGCACCTCACCGAGCCGCTGGTGCCGGACCACTCCCGGACCCCGGCCCGCTCAGGACAAGGTGGGCCAGGTCATCGGCACGGGGTGCGGCGGCTGGCGCGAGGGCCCCTGCCCCCACCTCCGAAGCACCCGGTGAGGACGGTGAAGGGGGTTTGGCCGGCCGAGCCAGAGGTAGCCCGCCTCGGGGCCGGCTCCGCCGCCGAGCAGGACCGTCGACGTCCCGACCGGATCCTGCTGCGGCCCTCGCGAGCAGACGAGGGGCAAGGGCATCGTCCGCACGACGCAGATCCGGTAGGGCCGACTGGGATCCTCCTGGGTGTGGACCCGGTGACCCCGCGAGCCGCTCGCCCGGCACCAAGAGTCCGGGCTCCTCGTGATGGCGCAGGGTACGCGCGGTGAGCCCGGTGCGACGAGCGACCTCACCGGTCTTCTCGACGCTACGACCTCACGTCGGGTGAGGTGCAGGATCTGGGGTTCCGGGGTTCGCTCAGGGTCGATCCCGAGTGCGCCGTACCCGCCCGCGGCTCTACGGTTGGGCAAACCGCACTCACCACCCAACGGGAGGAGCCGTCATGGGCTTCATGGACAAGCTGAAGCAGAAGGCTCAGGAGTACGACCTCCAGGGCAAGGCCGACAAGCTGGCCGAAGGCATCGAGAAGACCAGCAAGCAGGCGGCAGAGAAGGCCGGCGAGCTGGCCCACGAGAATCGCGCCAAGATGGCCTCGGGCCTCGACAAGGCCGGGGCGAAGTTCGACGCCCAGACCGATGGCAAGTACACCGACAAGGTCGCCAAGGCCAAGGACATGGCGTCCAAGGCCGTCGACAAGGTCGCCGAGCAGCGGCCCGACGCCGGACCGACGCCGGGCACGCCGACAGACGCGACCCCGGGCTCGTACGAGGCGCCGACGCCGCCGGCCCCCGACGCCCC
>JALYVC010000079.1 GCA_030853445.1 Actinomycetota bacterium
CGGGCGTCCTGGAAATGACTTGGTCGTTCGCCAGCCCTGACGGACGTGCGACCTTCGAGCTGGTCACCGTCGATGGTGATCTGCGCTGCCGGTGGCGACGGGTCGGCGATCACGACGTCTTCAAGAATCCATAGGCCCCGACCGGTTCCCGATCCGCCTGCGGGACTATAGATCGAGGCGGTGCTGGCGGTTCTCTTGGCCTCTTCGTCCTACAACTCGGCGGCGATCATTGGGAGGGCGTGCGGTCAGGTCGTTGACCTTGCATCCGTGCCACGTAACGGTCGGCCGACCGTCGTATCGCGGCGGCACCGTCGTCGACGACAACGCGGCCCCACCAGCCGCCGTAGACGCGGTCGAAGCGGAACCGTTCGACCCGCGCAGCGATGTTGAGCACCGTCGCCTCGTCGAGTGGGATCAGGTTCGGATAACTCCACATGAAACTGACCCACGATCGGTCCTGGACGACGGTGATCGTGTCGCCTGTCAGCAGAGCACCGCGACCGTCTGATCCTCCTGTCCAGTGCAGCACCGCTGCGCCGTCGAAGTGTCCGCCGATACGGGCCACCGTCAGCCCGGGCACCGGTTCGACGTCGTCGTCAAAAGAGTCGATGCGAGGAGAGGGGCGTTGGATCCATTGCTGGTCGGCCTTCGGGATGAGCACCCGGGCATCGAAGTCATCGGCGATGTCGACGTATGCGCCGTAGAAGTGGGGGTGCGACATGGCGATTGCGTCGATGCCGCCGAGGTCGAAGATGCGCTGCTTGGCGTCATCGTCGATCAGCGCCGCGCTATCCCACAGCACGTTGCCGTGCTCGGTCCGCACCAGCAATGCCCGCTGACCGATGCCGAAGGCCGGCTTCATGCCGACACCGAATAGATCCCGTTCTTCCTCGCGCACGTCGGTCTGATGCTTGGTGGCGAGCTCTTGAGCAGTGGTCCACACTTGGCCTTGCCAACCAACGAACTGCCGCACGTCCTGACACATCGGGCACTGTTGAGGCGGGACCTCGGTGTCCGCCTGTTGCACAGCACACGTAACGCAGATCCACGCCGGCATACCCTCTCCTTTCCTCGAACCGCATCGATCGACAGTCAACAACTACAAGACGGGTTGAAGTCAAGCCGCTGGTGCGTCACCGCCGTGCGAGCGAGACCCCCAACGCACAGGGGTCGGCCACGCTCACGGAGCGCCCACCCGCGCCAAGCAACAGATAACGTTGAAGATCACGTTTGTCCACAAGCGGATTGCTCACCGACTCGTCGCCCACTGTTTGAAGACGTGCTCGACGAGCCGGCGTGCTGCGGGCGGTTGGTGGCGTAGAAAGAGATCAGGCTCAGTGAGCTCGAGTTCCATCACCAGGGGCCCCCGCTGCAGGTCGACGATGTAGTCGACCCTCGCGTAGGCCAGCTCCCCGATCAGTGGCAGGACGGTCCGCTCCAGCTCGGCCGTCGCGTCGTCGGGGTCCACCAGCTGCTCGGTGCAGCCGTGGAAAGCCTGCACGCGGAACTCCCCGGCGGCCGCCACCTTGTGGGCGGAGTGACGCAGCCCCGGTCGGGCGCCAGAGCAGCCCCGCCGCTGGCTGACAAACCTCAGGCGCCTCGCGTGCCCCTGCGGGCGAGGGGTACGACGTCGGCGACCGCCATCCGGGACAGGGCCGCGGCGATCTCGGCATCCCGACCTGCGGCGGCGTGCTGGTAGCGCATCGCAGCGGCTGAGGTGCTGTGCCCCAGACGCGCCATCAGCTCGGCGAGAGTGGCGCCGCTCTGCGCCGCCAGCACCGCTGACGTGTGGCGCAGGTCGTGGAAGCGCAGGTCGGGCCGGTGGGCGGCTGCTCGGGCGGGGATCCACGCCGACTTGTAGAAGTTGCCGTGGGTCCAGTACTCCCCCGACGGCGTGGTGAAGAGCAACGCGCCCCTGGCCCGGCCGACGTGATGCTCGAGGTGGTCCTCGAGGGAGGGCTGCACGTGAGGGGGGACAGCGACCGCGCGGACCCCCGCCTCGGACTTCGGGCGGCCCACGACCTCCTGCCGGTCGATGCGCACCACTGCTCGTCGGATGTGGACCGTCCCGGTCTCTAGGTCGACGTCTCCGCGGCGCAGCTCGAAGACCTCCCCGAAGCGCAGACCGCACCACGAGGCCAGGACGACCGCGGCCCGGAGGCGGTCGGGGGTCGCCTCAACGAGGTCGGCCAGCTCGGGGATCGACGCGGGACGGATCTCACGCCGCCGGCGGAGGACCCCCGCACCACGGATGGCGCAGGGGTTGGGTCCGGCCACGACGCCCTCGTCGAGCGCCTGCTCGTAGATCGAGCGCAGGAGCGCGTAGGCGTGCGCGCGCTGCGTGACCCTCTGGCGACAGCGCCGCGTACCACCGGTCGACGTCGACCCGGCGGATGTCGCGCAGCCGCCGCTCCCCCAGCGACGGCCCGATGACGCGGGCCATCAGCCCCTCGTAAAGCTTGACCGTCCGGGGTCGCAGGGCCTCGCCCCTGACGCGCCGGCGACCGAAGGACTCGGCCGCGAAGTCGGCCAGGGTGGTCGGTGCCGACCGACGAGGGTCCCGTGTCTCCGGCGCAGTCCACGTGTCGGTCTCGACGAGACGTCGCTCCGTCGCGACCCACCCCTCGGCGTCGATCCTCGCCGCGTACGTCGTCGGCGCGACGTGACGCCGCAGGTCCGGCCCGAGGTAGCTGGCCTGGAACCGCTTCGAGGGCAGCCGGCGAATTGCGCCGAACCCTCGTCGAGCTGTCGCCATCTGCCCGCCTCCGGTGCCGTGTCGTGCAACATACGTGCAACAAGGACGGCCTCTCGTGTCTGCTCGTGTCACCACCTGTCAAGCACGAAACGCCATGTGCAGCACAGATACTCGCCACATGTCCGCCCGGGCAACACTCACCCTGAAACCCCCCCGGTAGACAGTTTTGAATCCTGCCGGGGGCACCACCGTCGAAGCCGGTGGTCTGGGCCTACGCGCGGGTAGCCGTCCGGGAGGCCAAGAGCGACGCAAGAGCCACCTCCACAACTGTCTCAGGTGTGCGGCGGAGGTGCCGATCCGTGGTGCATGAGAAGAAGCGGCAGACGACCTGTGGTGCTGCTGGTCGTTGCCGTCATGGTCTTCGTGCTGCTGGTGCGTCTTCAGCCCGGTGGGCCCCAGCTGGGTCGGGCGCTTGACGACCTCGGCCAGCTGCTGGCGGCGGCGGTGGCGGCGGTGTCGTGCGGATGGCGTGCGCGACGGTCGGCCGGCCGGGCGGCCCGCTCCTGGTGGTGGCTGGCGGCTGGGACGGGGGCCTGGGCGCTGGGCGAGTCGGCCTGGTCCTACTACGAGTTGAGTGCCGACCGGCAGACGCCCTTCCCCTCGCTCGCCGACGCCGGCTTCCTGCTGTTCCCGGTGCTGTCGGCGGTCGGCCTGTTTCGGTGGCCCTCAGCGGTCCTGGAGGGCACGACACGGTGGCGGACCCTGCTCGACGGGGCCCTGGTCGCCGGGGCCCTCCTCATCCTGAGCTGGGTCACGGCGCTGGGCACGACCGTGCACGCCGGCGGAGCCAGCACCTTCGGATACGCGGTCTCGCTGGGCTACCCACTCTCAGACCTGGTGCTGCTCACCCTCACCGTCGTCATCGTCGCGCACGCCCGGCAGACCCGATCCGGTCTGACGCTGCTGGCCGTCGGGGTGGCGTGCCTGTGCGTCGCCGACAGCGGCTTCGCCTACCTCACGGCCGTGGAGAGGTACGCCACCGGCTCCGCTGTCGATGTCGGCTGGTTCGGTGGCTTCCTCCTCATCGCCCTCGCGGCGTACGGGGCCCGCCCACCTGCGAGTCATGACCCGGGCGACACCTGGGCGCGGTTGGAGTCCACGCCCCGCGCGATGCTGCCCTACCTGCCCGCCGGGGTCGGCCTGACGATCGCCCTGACCAGCCAGCTCACCGGTCGCGGCGACCAGGTCACGCTCTCCGCCGCCGCCTTCGTGACCGCTGCGCTGATGGGCCGGCAGCTGCTCGCGGTGCTGGACAACCGCGCGCTGGTTCGGCAGGTCCTGGTGGCCCAGCAGGAGCTGCGACACCAGGCGTTCCACGACCCGCTGACCGGGTTGGCCAACCGGGCGATGTTCGGTGACCGCCTCCGGCACAGCCTGGACCTGCACCAGCGCGACCTGCGCCCGCTGAGCGTGCTCTACTGCGACCTCGACGGGTTCAAGAACGTCAACGACACGTATGGCCACGATGCCGGCGACATCGTGCTGAGAAGCGCCGCAGAACGGCTCATCGCCGTCACACGCACCGGTGACACCGCAGCGCGCATCGGTGGTGACGAGTTCGCGATCCTGCTCGAGGACGGCGGGGACCCCCACGAGGTTGCTGTCCGGATCTTCGCCGCGTTCGCCCAGCCGGTCTCCGTCGGACAGGGCTTCGTGCCGCTGGCCACCAGCATCGGGATCGCCGTCCTCAGTCCGGGCGAGGCGACTCCCACCGCCGAGACCCTTCTGCAACGCGCCGACCGGGCAATGTACAGCGCCAAGCGCACCGGCAGGGGAACCGTCGCGACCTGGGAGGAACAGCCAGCGTCGATGCACCGTCCCTTGACGGGCCAGCCCCCCGGCTGAGCCGACACGCTGGCCCGAGACCGGGCCGGGCCCCCGTGAGAGCGACGAACTCCCTCAGGTCTGGGAGGGCGTCGCCGATGCGACGGGTGAAGGTGGCGTCAAATGGTGTCCGTGTTCTGATCGGAGGTGTAGTGCATTGACCGTCGTAGCTCCCGCGGGTGTAGAGGTGCTGGCCCTCGTTCGCTCCGGTGCCGTCCGGGCGGTCTACCAGCCGATCGTCGACCTCGGCACCGGTGCCACCGTTGCGTTCGAGGCATTGGCGCGCGGTCCGCGCGACCACCCCCTGGAGCGCCCGGACCAGTTGTTCGGCGCTGCGCGCGCGCAGGGCGTCGTGGGAGAGCTCGACGAGGCCTGCCGCTGGTCGGCGATAAACGGTGCCGTCTCAGGCGGCCTTCGTGCCCCGTGGGGCCTCTTCGTCAACGTCGAACCGTCTGCTGTCGACTGGACGATGAAGCGGGTCGGGGCCAGGAGCGAGCGAGCGCGACAGCGCCGTCGTGTGGCGCGCGACCTGTCGCTCGTGGTGGAGATCACCGAGCGTGACCTGACCGTGAACGCCCCCGCACTACTGCGCTACGTCGACCAGGTCCGCTCCTGGGGATATGGCATCGCCCTTGATGACGTGGGAGCTGAACGCTCCTCGCTGGCGCTGCTGCCTCTGCTGCGCCCGGATGTGATCAAGCTCGACCTGAGCATCGTGCAGCAGCAGACCACGGGCGACATCGCGGAGATCGTCGTCGCCGTCAACGCCGAGGCGGAGCGTTCCGGGGCCGTGATCCTCGCCGAGGGCATCGAGACTGAGAAGCATCTCGAGTTCGCCCGTGGCCTGGGGGCCCGGCTGGGCCAGGGCTGGCTGCTCGGGCGACCGGGGCCCCTGCCCGACCTCTCGAACATGACCGCGCCGGCACCGGGTGCGATCCCCATCGAGCACCGCCCCGGGTTGGTTCTCGACGCCTCCCCCTTCGCGCTCGCGGCGGCCCACTCCACCCCCCGAGCCGCACGCAAGGCCCTGCTCATCCAGATCAGCAAGCACCTCGAGCGCGAGGCCCTGCGTCTGGGTCGCAACGCGGTCGTCGTCACCGCGCTGCAGGA
>JALYVC010000098.1 GCA_030853445.1 Actinomycetota bacterium
TGGGCGTACCGAGATGGTTTTCGTCGACTTCTAGTCGCCTCCGGGCGACGTGTTTTAGTTCGTGCGAACGGTCCTACTGGAAGACGTGGTCGTTCTGGCGGTCGTCGACCGGACACAGACGGAGGAGGCCCAGGAGCGCCTGCGAGCGGCCCTGGCCCTGGCCGTCGGGATCGGGGCCGTCCTGGCGGCGGGGGTCGCCACCGTGGTGGCCCGGCGCGCCGTACGACCCCTGGTCGCCGTCATCGCGCAGCAGCGCCGGTTCGTGGCGGACGCGAGCCACGAGCTGCGCACCCCCCTGACGCTGCTCAGCACGCGGGCCCAGCTGCTCGCCCGGCGGCATCGGCGTCGGGATGAGGGGCCTGAGGTGGTGGACGGCCTCGACGCCCTGGTGCGTGACGTCGACGTCCTCTCGTTGATCCTCGACGACCTCCTGCTGGCTGCCGACCCCGAGGGGGACCGGGTCTGGGAGACCGTCGCCGTGGCGGACCTGGCCAAGCAGGTGCGCGAGTCGGCCCAGGCGCACGCGACCTCGCGTGGTGTCGACGTCGTCCTCACGGTCGGGCCCGGGCGCCGGGGCGAGGAGCCCGAGCCCGAGCCCGACACGAGGGTGGCTGCCGTTCCGGTCGCCCTGCGACGGGCGATCACGGCGCTCCTCGACGGCGGCATCGACCACGCCACCGCCCGGGTCGACGTGCAGGTGCGTCGAGACGGGTCCAGTGTGGTCGTGCTCGTCGAGGACGACGGCCCGGGGGTGCCTGGACTCGACGACGCAGACCGTCAGCTGGTGTTCGCCCGCTTCCACCACCGACCCGCCGTGACCGACGTCGACGGCGCCCGTCCTCACCACGGGCTCGGTCTGGCCCTCGTCGCCGAGGTCGTGCAGATGCACGGCGGGACGGTGCGGGTCACCCACCGCGACGACGGGTGCTCAGGCGCCGTCTTCACGATCCGGCTCCCGGCCGCCTGAGGCAGGGCGCCGACGCCTGGGGCATCACCGCCAGTCGCGGTGGGCCACCCGCTGCCTGGTCTCGGCGTGGGGGTCGACGGTGGCCACGCGCCAGACCACGGCCGCGACCCCGGCTGCTGCGCAGGAGAGGGTGACGAGCCGGAGCCCCAGCTCGTCAGCAGTCCCCAGGAGCAGTCCGTGGACGATCGCGAGCGGCCACAGCACGAGGCCGAGCCAGTGGACGGCGCGCCAGAGCGGCTCGGGGAGACGGTGGCGCCACACCGAGGTGACGAGGACGGCGACCACCAGGTCGACGGCCGTCGTCCCGAAACCCACCCAGACGCGCTCGTAGCCCGAGGTGAAGGGCACGACCGCCGAGACCAGGTCGATCGAGACGAAGGTCTCGCCGACGGCGGTCCCGACGTGGGCGAGGAGGAAGACGACAAGACCGAGGCTGAGCGAGCGGTGCAGGCCCATGACGACGGCCGCGCGGGTGGCGCGGGGTGGGCGCCGTGACGCCACCACCAGCCCCAGGCACTCGACGACGGTGAGCAGCACGATGCTCACGGTGCCGGTGGCCCGGGAGGTGTACCAGAGCAGCTCGTTCACCCGCAGCGCCCCTGGCGGTACATCCGCGTCACGACCCGCTGGTCGTGGTCCCGCCCCCACCGCCCCCCGGCGCAACGGGTGGGACCGGGGCGAAGCTCTGGGCCTGGGCCGCCTGAGCAGCCGCCTGGACAGCCGCCTGGGCCGCAGCGTCTGCGGCGGCCTGGGCCGCAGCAGACGAGCGGGCCGCCGTCGCCTGCTGGGCCGACGACTGGGCCTGCGCCACCTGCTGGGCAGCGACCACGGCGGCCTGCTCGGCGGCAGCCTTCTGAGCGGCAGCCTTCTGAGCCGCAGCCTTCTGGGCCGCGGCCTTCCTGGCGACCACCTGCTGGCTCGTGGCCCTGGCGGCCGCCTCCTGCGAGGCGCTCGCCAGGGTCGACGCGCTGACCGCGGCCATGTGGTCGGCGGCGAGGTGGGCTCCGAGGCCCCCCACCCCGGCGACGGAGAGGACCATGATCCCGCGCGTCAGGGTGCGCGTGACGATCAGGGCTCGGGGATGGTGCTTCGGCATGTCGGTCGTCCTCGGGTCGGGGCTCGGGGGCCTGGCGAGTCCCCTCAACGATGACGGGTCTGCTTGGGTGCTTCGTGGGACGGGCCTGTGCCCCGCGTAGCCCGCTCTGAGAATCGCTCAGGAACGCCCGGCCCCGACGAGGTAACCAGCGTGGAGACCATCGGCGGTGTCTCGAGCGACCTGAGCGAAGGAGTGCTCGGGCCGACCACCTCGACGGCCTCGACGATCTCGACGGCCTCGACGGCCTCGACGGCCTCGACGGCCTCGACGGCCTCGACGGCCTCGACGGCCTCGACGGTGCGGTGGTCGTCCTATGGTGGGGCCATGGGACCGCCACCTCGGCTTCTCCTCGTCGAAGACGACCCCGAGCTGGTCGCGCTGCTGCAGGAGATCCTCCTCGACGAAGGATATGCCGTCGATGTCGCGGGCGACGGCGAGCGGGGCCTGGAGCTGGGGCTCACGAAGGAGTACGACGTGCTCGTCCTCGACCGCGGCCTGCCCGGCGTCGAGGGGCTCGACCTGCTGGCCCGGCTGCGCCGCCGAGGCCGGTTCGTGCCCGTGCTGGTCCTCTCGGCCCAGGGCACCGCCCGCGACCGGGTGGCCGGTCTCGACGCAGGCGCGGAGGACTACCTGGTCAAGCCTTTCGACGTCGACGAGCTGCTCGCCCGGCTCCGGGCGCTGCGTCGACGCCACGAGGAGCGGGCCGAGCGGCTGCGCGTGCCCGGGGGCTCGCTCTCGCTCTCGTCACCCGAGGTGCTCCGCGACGACGGCGCCCGGGCCGCGCTGTCGGCTCGCGAGCACCTGCTCCTGTGTCAGCTGGCCCGCTTCCCACGTCGGATCTTCTCCCGCGAGGAGCTGCTCGTCGGTGTCTTCGACGGGGCCAGCGACCCCGGTCTGGTCGACACCTACGTGCACTACCTGCGCCGCAAGCTCGACCGGCGCGTCGTGCGGACCGTGCGTGGCGTCGGCTATCAGCTCGGAGACTCCTGAGCTCGCCTTCACCAGCCCCGGTGCAGTGGCGTCCAGCGGCAGGACTCGGCACAAGATGAGTACGGCAGGACGATGGGCCATGGCCGTCACCGGATCGCGACCTGAAGGACGACGACACCGCCGTGGCCATCGTGCACACGTGTCGGAGTCCGTGGCAGGTAGACGTGCGGTGCTGCCTCAGGAGCCGGGTCTCAGGAAACGAGGGGGCCGAGAATGTGGGCGCAGGCGTGCACTGCGTCGACGAGCGGCTCGAGTGCCTCTGCCCGATCGACTGGGGCCGAAAGGGCGATGGCAGCCACCAGACCTGCAGAGTGCGACCTGACAGGGACGGCCAAGCAGGCGGTGTCTGTGCGCAGCTCGCCGCTCTGACGCGCATAGCCCCGTGCGCGCACATCACGAAGGACGGCGTCGATCGCGGCCGGATTGGTGGTCGTGCGGTCCGTCGCGGCTCGGAGCCACGCTTCGGGCCAGATGGCACGCCAGTCGATCTGTTCGGCGAGGTATATGCGGCCGATGGCCGACGCATGCAGGTAGCGCGTGATGAGTGCGGCCGAGGTGAAGGGATGGTCGGGGTCGGAGTCGGCGACCCGGATGGATGTGGCTCCGTACAGAACCAGATGCACTCCGAAACGGATTCTCGACCGTAGTTCGTTCAACGTCGTTCGGGCCGCGTAGCACACTGTCGGTGGTGCGGCCGCACCTCCGACGAGGTCGTTGACCTTCTGGCCGAGAGCGAACCCGTGCAGGTCCGGCATTCGCAGCAGGTAGCCCTCTGCGACCAGGATGTTGAGCAGCCGGTACGTCGTCGCCGACGGGATGCCTGATGCTCGCACCACCTCCTTCGCCGTCACCCCGGCGCCCCGGTGCGCCACCTCCTCGAGCACCCGGAGGGCACTCTGGACAGCCTTCGGCTGACGGCCGGAGAGATACCTGTCCGGCGTCGGGCTCATTGCTTCGTCGGAAGGCCGATGACAGGGAGCATGTCGCTCGCTATGGGTTCGTCGTACACCCCGACCTCCGCCAACACTCCGGGCGTACGCCAGCGCAGGTAGCCCAACCGGGTCCATCCCAGCACCATGAGCACGACGTACACCAAGGCGAAGCCGCCATGCGCGAAACCGAAGCTGGTGATCGTCCAGCCCACGAGGAAGACGATGCTCGCCGTGGCTGTTGCGCCCACGACGACCGGAAGGGGAGTGAGCTCGCCAAGCCTGCGCAGGAAAATCGGAGCCGCTAGACAGACCAGGCCGTATGAGACCAGGTAGCCGTACGCCGACAAGGTCAGCAGGTCGACGAACACGTCGATCAGTGAAGTCCTCAGGTGTACGACGACCAGGGACACGACGGCGATGACCGGGACCGAGGCCACGATCGCTGTGACAGGCGTGCCGAACCGGGAATGGGTGCGCCCGAACCACGCAGGACAGACGCCCTCACGGCCCATGCTGAACAGCACGCGGACGAGGGCGCTCGTCGATCCCACCAAGCACGCGAACCACGACGAGAAGATCCCGAGGTCGAGCAGGAAGCTCAGCACATAGCGGTCCTGGAGCTTGGCGAGGTCGGCGACCGGGCTACCGCCACTCAGGAGCGATGCGGGCTGGCCTTCGAACAGCGACGTCTGCACACCGACCGACACGAGGTAGAGCACCGTCAGAGCCACGGGGGTCCAGAGCAGCGCCCGGGGGACGGCCGTGAATGGGTTGCGAGCCTCGGCCCCGAGCGTGCCAGCGCTCTCGAACCCGACGAACGACGTGACCGCCAGAAGGACTCCAAGAGTTGCGTTGTCGAAGCCCGGGTGCACGGCGGGTGATCCGCCTCCAGAGGAGTCCGGGGCCGAGAGCCCGAGGACCAAGAGGATCGTGAGCACGATGGCGACCGACACGACCTCCAGGGCCAAGGAGACCCGCGCAGACACCTGGATGCCTCGCACCATCAGCAGGGCCGCCCCGGTCGCCACGACGACGACGCCGACCGCTAGGGCGACCTGGCTGTGCGGATGGTTCAGCCCGAGCATCCCGGCCAACGAACCGAGGTAGACGGCTGCGCCGAGGACGCTGGCCATGGCTGCGCCGGCGTACCCGATCATCAGGGACCAGCCGGTGGTGAAGGCAGCCGGGACACCTAGCGCCTTGGCGGTGTAGCTGTAGAGCCCGCTGGCGGAAGCCATCCGCCGGGCGAACTGGGTGACGCTGTAGCCCACCAGGATCACGATGGCCGCGGCGGCGAGGAACGCCCAGACGGCGTCGCCTCCGGCGAGTCCGATGACGATGCCCGGAATGGTCACGGCGGCCGCCGACGGGGCCACCGCAGCGATCGACTGGGCCAGCACCTCGGGAAAACCCAGCTGACGGCGACGCAGTCCGATCAGCGGGGACTCGCTGCGGATCACCCCTAGCCGCTGCCTCAGTGACATCAGGCTCCCTCGTGCTAACCGGTCCGAACGGGCTGGCGTCACCCTACGCCCGAGCGGACCTGCTCAGGCCTGAGAGCGTGGCGTTCGCTGCCGGAATTTCCCAGTTGAAGCGGTCTGGAGCAGCGTGCTGGAGGGGTATGGGAACGCCCCTCGCGGCTTTTCTCACTCGGCCCGATAACCGTTGACCGCAGTCATCCGCCTGGGTTTGAGTAACGCCTAACACACGGCGTCAACGACCGGAGACATCATGAGCAATGACGTACAACAGGCAGTTCCGCTGCCGGCGCAGGCAGCCCCGCATCGGCTCCGCGGCTCACTCGGAGTCGGGTCCATCGTATTCATGGTGGTTGCCGCCGCGGCGCCGTTGACGGTGGTTGCAGGCACGGTCCCGATCGGCATCGCCGTCGGGAACGGCGCTGGCTTCCCGCTGATCTACATCGTCTGCAGCGCGATCCTGATGCTGTTCGCCGTCGGGTTCACCACCATGACGCGACACATCCCCAACGCCGGCGGCTTCTACGCCTACATCGGGCAGGGTCTCGGCCGCAGTGCCGGGCTCGGTTCGGCGTTCCTCGCCGTGCTCAGTTACACGGCGGTGCTCGTGGCGGTGTACGGCTACATCGGAGCCGCGCTCGGCGACCTCGTCGACACCCACCTGGGCATCTCGATGAGCTGGTGGGTGTGGTCGGGCGTCATCCTCGTCGCGGTCAGCATGCTCGGCTACCGACAGATCGACCTGTCCAGCAAGGTCCTGGGTGTCCTTCTGGTGGGCGAGGTCGCGGTCGTGATGGTCATCGACGTCTTCATCGTGGGCAAGGGTGGCGGGGCGACGGGCCTCTCCACCGGGCTGGTCCACTTGCAGGACATCACGTCTGGTGCTCCGGGGATCGCGATCATGTTCGCCTTGGCTGGGTTCCTGGGCTTCGAGGCCACCGTCGTCTTCCGGGACGAAGCTCGTGACCCGGACCGCACCATCCCGCGCGCGACGTACCTCTCGTTGCTCTTGATCGGTGGGTTCTACGCACTGTCGAGCTGGGCGATGGTCAGCGCGTGGGGTGACAAGGGATCAGTCGCGCGTGCGACGGCTGACCCGGGCACGATGCTCGCCGAGACCGCCCAGATCTTCGTCGGGAGGTTCGCCTCCGACCTGGTCAACGTACTGCTGGTGACGAGCCTGATGGCCGCGGTGCTCTCATTCCACAACGTCACTGCGCGCTACCTCTTCTCGCTCGGTAACAGCGGTGTCCTGCCTGGTCGCTGGGGACACAGCCACGGTCGCCACGGGTCCCCCCACATCGCCTCGATGATCGTGACCGGGGTGGCCGGCATCCTGATCCTGCTCTCGGCCCTCGCCGGTCTTGACCCCGTCGCCGAGGTCTTCGCCTGGCTGGCGGGCATCGCCACGGTCGGTGTGCTCGCCCTGATGCTCCTCACCTGTCTGGCCGTCGTCGTCTTCTTCCGACGCACACGCGTCGACGTACGAGCTTGGCAGACGCTGGTCGCGCCGCTGCTCGGCCTGGCGGCTCTCGCGGTCTCGCTCTACCTGACCGTCAGCAACCTGCCGACACTGGTCGGCGGCTCCGACACCTTGGCCTTCGTCATCGGCGGGATCCTGCTCGGCTCGTTGCTCGCCGGCCCGGTGGTCGCCTTCCTCCGCCCCGGCGCCTCTGCCCACTCCGCACTCTGACCCCTCACCCGAACGCACCAAGGAGAACCGTGATGACCACCACCCAAGAGCTCCGACCCACGACGGTCAGCCACCCGCTCGGCCGACTGACAGATACCGAGATCGACGCCACCCGGGCGATCCTCGAGGAAGCCGACCTCATCTGCGACACGACGCGCTTCGTCTACGTCGGACTGGAGGAGCCGCACAAGAACGTCGTGCTCTCCTTCCAGCCTGGGGACGACGTTCCTCGCCTCGTTCGCTGCTTCCTCATCGAGACCGCCACTGGTACAGGTCACGATGTCAGCGTCGACGTCCCCGCCCGTCAGCTCGTCCGGCACGAAGTCCTCGACGGCGCCGCCGGACAGATGCCGGTGCTCGACGAGGAGTTCGGGATCATCGAAGGGATTTTGGCGGCGGACGATCGCTGGGTCCACGCAATGACCCACCGTGGCCTCGACGTGGCCGACGTCCGCGCCGTACCCCTGTCCGCCGGGGTGTTCGGGGACGAGGCCGAGGTCGGAGCTCGCCTCGTGCGGGTGCTCGGGTTCCACCAGGCCGACCCGCAGGACCTGCCATGGGCCCACCCCGTCGACGGCGTCGTCGCCTACGTCGACCTGACCCGCCAGGTCGTCACCCAGGTGATCGACCACCAGTTGCTCCCGGTCCCCAAGGAGCGCGCCGAGTGGGATGCCGCGCCGCACCGGGTCGAGCCGCGCACGTCGCTCAAGCCGATCGAGATCATCCAGCCCGAGGGCCCGAGCTTCACGGTCGAGGACGACGTCGTCACTTGGGAGAAGTGGAAGTTCCGAATCGGTTTCGACGGCCGTGAGGGACTGACCCTGCACCAGCTGTCCTTCACCGACGGAGAGGTCGAGCGGCCCGTCGTCTACCGCGCGTCACTCTCCGAGATGGTCGTGCCCTACGCGGACCCGTCCCCGGTGCGCTACTGGCAGAACTACTTCGATGCGGGCGAGTACATGTACGCCCGCTACACCAACTCGCTCAAGCTCGGCTGTGACTGCCTCGGCGAGATCAGGTACTTCGACGCTACCCTGGCCGACGAGCGCGGTCGCCCCCTCGTCATCGAGAACGCCATCTGCATGCACGAGGAGGACTACGGCATTCTCTGGAAGCACACGGACATGTTCAACGGCATGACCGAGACCCGCCGCCAGCGCAGGCTCGTCGTGTCCTTCTTTCTCACCATCGGCAACTACGACTACGGCTTCTACTGGCACCTCTACCTCGACGGCACCATCCAGCTCGAGTGCAAGGCCACCGGCATCGTCTTCACCTCGGCCTTCACCGACAAGCACGGCCAGTTCACCACTGAGATCGCACCCGGCCTGGGTGCCCCGTTCCATCAGCACCTCTTCTCGGCGCGCCTGGACATGATGGTGGACGGTGTCACCAACGCGGTGGAGGAGATCGACGCGGTTCGGGTACCCGTCAGTGAGACGAACCCCCACGGCAATGCGTTCAGCCGCTCGGTCACGCGCCTGGGGTCCGAGTCCGAGGCGCAGCGCCTCAACGACGGCAGCGTCGGACGCGTCTGGCACATCGTCAACCCGGAGGTACAGAACCGGCTCGGCCAGAACGTCGGCTACGCTCTGTACCCCGAGAACCAGCCGGTGATGCTTGCCGACGACAGCTCGTCGATCCACCAGCGCGCCGCGTTCGCAACGAAGAACCTGTGGGTCACGCGCTACGACCCCGAGGAGCGCTACGCCGCCGGCGACTTCGTCAACCAGCACCCCGGTGGCGCGGGCCTCCCCGCGTACGTCGCGCAGGACCGCGACATCGACGGTCAGGACATCGTCATCTGGCACACGTTCGGGCTCACGCACTTTCCTCGTCCGGAGGACTGGCCGGTCATGCCGGTCGACTACGCGGGCTTCACGTTGAAGCCGCAGGGCTTCTTCGACCGCAACCCCACGCTAGACGTTCCTGCCTCCACGTCCCGGCACGGCAGCTGTCATGCGTGACCTCGGGACGGCCGTCCGTCGTCTCGGCGTCGTCTTGGCGACACGGCATGGTTGCCCTGGGGGCCGCTGGCCCGCCAGCCGTTCGCGACTTCCTCGGCCCCGATCCACCGACCCTGCTTTCGTGGGCGGGTCTGACGCTCTCGTCGGGTGACTGGATACCCGGACTGGCGCCGTGCTGACCGACTCTTGTGTGCTGTCAGCGGACGCCGGCAGCGCGGAACTGCACCGAGACCCGAGGCCCCACCGCCGCCGACGTCTTGGGAATCGCGTGGTCCCACGTGCGCTGGCACGTACCGCCCATGACGACGAGGTCGCCGTGCCCCAGCGGGAGGCGTAGGGCGGTGGGGCCCTTGTCCCGGGGCCGCAGGTGCAGGGGGCGGGGTGACCCCAGTGAGAGGATCGCCACCATCGTGTCCTGCGTGCTGGAGCGCCCGAACCGGTCTCCGTGCCACGCCACACTGTCGCGACCGTCTCGGTAGAGGCAGAGCCCAGCAGTGGCGAAGCGCTCGCCGAGCTCGGGCTGGTAGTGGTCGGACAACCCCTCACGAGCCTGGGTGAGCACAAGGTCGGGCAGGGGCTCGTCGGTGGCGTAGAAGGCCGTCATCCGGGGCACGTCGACGACGGAGTCGTACATCTGGCGTCGTTCAGCGCGCCACGGCACCTCTCGCAGCAGACGTTCCAGGAGGCTGTCGGCGCCCTGCAGCCAACCGCGTCGCACGTCAACCCAGGCACCGTGCTGCAGGGGGAGACGCTCCAGCCCGGGAGCGAAGGGAGCGAAGGAGCACGCCTCGGCGAGGTCGAGCAACGACCCCTGCAAGGTCCACGTCATGGTTTCAGCGTAACCCATCGGTTCGAACGCCTGTACGAGGCTGCAGCGTGCTCGCCCGGATGCGGGGCAGCGGATCACCCTCCGCCCGCGGGTCGGCGCCCCGCCCGTGCGTCGCCCGGGAGACAATGGGGGAGTGCCGCTCTACCGAGACGAGGCGGTCGTCCTGCGGACGCACAAGCTCGCCGAGGCCGACCGCATCATCACGCTCCTGACCCGCCGCCGGGGCAAGGTGCGGGCCGTGGCCAAGGGGGTCAGGCGCACGAGGTCGCGCTTCGGGGCCCGGCTCGAGCCGTTCATGGTCGTCGACCTGCAGTGCCACGAGGGCCGTAACCTCGACACGGTCACCCAGGTCGAGACCCTGGCGCCGTACGGCGACGCCATCTGCCGCGACTACACCGCCTACACCGCGGCCACCGTCATGGTCGAGACGGCCGAGCGGCTCACCGAGGAGCACGAGCCCGCACCCCAGCAGCACCTGCTGCTCGTCGGCGCACTGCGCTCGCTGACCGGCGGTGAGCACGACCCGGCGCTCGTCCTGGACGCCTACCTGCTGCGCTCGCTCGCCGTGGCGGGATGGGCGCCGAGCTTCCACGACTGCGCCAAGTGCGGGGGCCCGGGGCCGCACCGCAGCTTCAACATCGCCGCTGGTGGCACCGTCTGCCTGGTGTGCCGTCCCCCCGGCTCGGCGGCTCCTTCGGACGAGACGATGCGCCTGCTCGCTTCGCTCCTCAGCGGTGACTGGGGCACGGCCGACTCCTCGCCGCTGCGCAGCCGGCGTGAGGGCAGCGGGCTCGTCGCCGCCTTCCTCCAGTGGCATCTGGAGCGCGGTGTCCGCTCTCTACGCCACGTCGACCGGGACGGCCCGGTGCCCGTGGTCCGGGCGGTCCCGACCCGGCAGGTCGACGGGCTGGAGGTCGTCGACCTCAGCCGGGTCCAGCCTCCGCTCGACACTCACCCCGCGCTCGACCAGCACCTCGCCGAGGCCACGAAGGAGCCCGTGTGACCCGCGCCTACGCCCGACCCTTCCCACACCCGAGCGGAGCCACCCCGCCGGCGCTGCCGGCGCAGCTGGTGCCACGGCACGTGGCCCTGATCATGGACGGCAACGGTCGGTGGGCCAACGCGCGCGGGCTGCCGCGCACCGCGGGGCACGAGGCGGGCGAGGCGTCCCTGCTCGACGTCGTCGCGGGCGCCATCGACATCGGTGTCACCCACCTGTCGGCCTACGCCTTCTCGACGGAGAACTGGCGCCGGTCTCCCGACGAAGTGCGCTTCCTGATGGGTTTCAACCGTGACGTCATCCGTCGTCGACGAGACCAGCTGCACGAGTGGGGGGTGCGCATGCACTGGGTCGGTCGCACCCCGAGGCTGTGGCGGTCGGTCGTCAAGGAGCTCGAGGTCGCGCAGGAGCTCACCAAGGACAACACGGGACTGACCCTCTACTTCTGCGTCAACTACGGCGGTCGCGCCGAGATCGCCGACGCGATGGTGCGCATCGCCGAGGACGTCAAGGCCGGTCGGCTCAAGCCGTCGTCGATCGACGAGAAGACGATCGCCCGTCATCTCGACGTGCCGTCGATGCCCGACGTCGACCTCTTCGTGCGCTCCTCCGGCGAGCAGCGCACGTCGAACTTCCTTGTCTGGCAGTCGGTCTACGCCGAGATGGTGTTCCAGGACACGTTGTGGCCCGACTACGACCGCCGTCACCTGTGGCAGGCCATCGAGACCTATGCCGCCCGCGACCGCCGCTACGGAGGGGCGGTCGACCTCCCGCAGGGGTGATGCGTGCCCTCCGGGCCCACCCGGGTCGGGAGTCCTCCCGGGGGGTTCTGGGAGGTGAGTCGTCATACGGTGTGGGCATGGCCACGCGCACAGACACCAGCAAGCCCGAGCAGGACACCTGGGACGTCGTCGTCATCGGTGGTGGTGCCGCCGGTGAGAACGCCGCCGCCTACGCCGTGCGGGGCACCTCACGAACCGCCGTCATCATCGAGTCCGAGCTCGTCGGTGGCGAGTGCTCCTACTGGGCCTGCATGCCCAGCAAGGCGCTGCTGCGCTCGGTCGAGGTCGCCCGGGTCGCCACCGGGCTGCCCGGGCTCGCCGGTCGGGTCAGCTCTCGGGGGCTCGACGTCAAGGCCGTGCTGGCTCGTCGAGACTCCTTCACGTCGCACCTCGACGACGCGGGTCAGGTGAAGTGGGCCAAGGGCGCCGGCATCGACGTCGTGCGGGGACGAGCGAGACTGCGGGGGGTCAGGACCGTCGAGGTCGACGGCGGGGGAGCGCCCCGCACCATCCACGCCCGGGAGGCCGTCGTCGTCGCCACGGGCACGACCGCCACCGTGCCCGGCATCCCGGGCCTCGCCGAGGCCCTGCCGTGGACCTCGCGCGACGTGACCAACCTGCACGAGGTGCCGCGTCGGGTCGCGGTCATCGGAGGCGGCGTGGTGGCCTGCGAGTCGGCGACCTGGCTGCTGGGGCTCGGGGTGGAGGAGCTGACCCTCGTCGAGACGGGTGACCGCCTGCTGGGGCGGGCCGAGCCGTTCGCCAGCGAGCTCGTGCGGGCAGGGCTGCGGGGGCGGGGGGCGACGGTGCTGACCGGCCGCTCGGTCACCGGGGTCACCCGACGCGAGCCGAAGGACCGCGGCGTCGGGCACATCGCCGGCGGCAGCGTCACCCTCGAGCTCGGGCGGCGCCGGGTGGTCGTCGACGAGGTCGTCGTCGCCACCGGTCGCACGCCGGCCACGGCCGCGCTCGGCTTCGAGAGCCTCGGCATCGCCGACAGCGTCGCAGCCAACCGCGGTTACGTCCCGGTCAACGACCGTCTCGAGGTGGAGAGGGTGCCCGGTCACTGGCTGTATGCCGTGGGCGACGCCAACGGTCGGGCCCTCCTGACCCACATGGGCAAGTACCAGGCACGCATCGCGGGGGCCGTCATCGCCGCCCGGGCGCGGGGCGAGAGGGTGGCGGGCAAGGAGTACCGCGACCTCTCGAGCGAACGGGCCGTCCCGTCGGTCACCTTCACCGCTCCCGAGGTGGCCAGCGTCGGACTGACGGAGGCGGCTGCGCAGGGGTGGGGTATCGACGTCGAGACGGTCGAGTACGACATGGGCTCGGTGGCCGGGTCAGCCTTGCTGCGCGACGACTACGTCGGGCGAGCCAAGCTCGTGATCGACCGGGCGCGCGACACCCTCGTGGGAGCGACCTTCGTCGGCGACGGCAGTGCTGAGCTGCTGCACTCCGCCACGGTGGCCATCGTCGGATCGGTGACCCTGGCTGATCTCTGGCACGCCGTGCCGAGCTACCCCACCGTGAGCGAGGTGTGGCTGCGCCTGCTGGAGACGCGTCGGGACCGCTGACGAGCGTCGCGCCCGATCCCTCGGACCGCCTTCGCCTGCGGCCGGGTCGGCCCATCCGCGGCGGGCGACCTCATAGCCGAGCTGCAGCCGGGTGCTGACACCTGCCGTGTCCATGAGCGCGCGGGTGTGGCGCTGCACGGTGCGCAGCGACAGTCCCAGCTGACGTCCGATGGACTTGTCCGTCAGGCCCGCCAGCAGGAGTGCGAGCACCCTGCGGTCGACCTCGTCGAGTGGAGAGCCCTCAGCCTCCGCCGGCCCGGTCGCCAGGGGTTGGCCGTAGCGCCAGAGCAGGTCGAACAGTCCGACGAGGCCGTCGAGCAGACTGCTGGGACGCACCAGCAATGCCGCCAGTCCACCGGGGTCGTCCGGTGCGCGCACCGGCACCACGGCCAGGGAACGGTCCGCGACCACGAGGTGCAGGGGCACGCTGTCGACGACGCGCAGCTGCTCACCCCGCCGCTGGGCCTCGGCGGCACCGTCGAGGGAGCCGGGGTGGTCGAGCCACGCGCGCGGGACGACTACCCGGTGGGTGACGCCTCGATCGGCGGCGCCGAGCGTCAGACCGGTCCGGCCACCATCGATG
>JALYVC010000100.1 GCA_030853445.1 Actinomycetota bacterium
CCGGGCTGCTGCTGCTCGACGAGCCCCTGTCGGCGCTGGACGCCCGGACCCGGCTGGAGGTGCGCGCCCATCTGCGCGAGCACCTGCGCGACTTCCCGGGGCCCGTGCTCGTCGTCACCCACGACCCCCTCGAGGCGATGGTGCTCGCCGACCGGCTCGTCGTCATCGAGCAGGGGCGGGTCGTGCAGACCGGGTCGCCGCTCGAAGTCGCCCGTCGCCCCGCGACGCAGTACGTCGCGCGGCTCGTCGGGCTCAACCTGTGGTCGGGTCGGCTCGGGTCCACCGGGCGGGTCGACCTGCGGGGAGGGGGAGCGGTGAGCGGGGTCGCCGACACCGCCCTGGTGCAGGGGGACGCGGTGCTCGTCGCCCTGCGGCCGACGGCGGTCACCCTCTCGACGGTGCAGCCCGGTCCGGCCAGCGCCCGCAACGTCTGGCCCGGTCAGGTCGTGGGGGTCGAGCTGCTCGTCGATCGCGTGCGCGTCGAGGTCGACGGCCCCCCTCACGCCTTCGTCGACATCACCCCGGCCGCCGTGTCCGAGCTCGACCTCGCGCCAGGACGCCGGGTGTGGCTGGCCGCCAAGGCCACCGAGACCGACGTCTACCGCGCCTGAGACGTCACGCCCGACCGCGTCGCTCAGTCGATGCGCAGGGCGGTGAGGAGGCGGTCGAGCGAGCTGGTGACGCCGTAGGTCGTGGCCACCTCGCTGAGCAGGCGCGCGTCGGCCACCCTCACGGGCAGCGCGAGGTCGATATCCGGCAGCGGCACGTCGCGAGCCACGGCCACGACGCGCGGCGCGACGTCGAGGTAGTCGGAGGCCGCCTCGAGCCGGGCCCGTTGCGCACCCTTGAGCGCCGGGTCACCCCCGTCGATGGCGGCGCGGAGGCCCGCGAGGTCGCCGTAGGCCGCCAGCAGCTTGGCGGCCGTCTTCTCGCCGATGCCCGGCACCCCGGGCAGGCCGTCGCTGGCGTCGCCGCGCAGGGTGGCCAGGTCGGCGTAGGCCCGGCCGGACGCGACGTCGTACTTCGCCTTGAGGAAGGCCTCGTCGACGAGGTCGGGGTCACGCACCCCACCGCGGGCGGTGTAGACCACCCGGATGCCGTGGCGGTCGTCGACGAGCTGGAAGAGGTCGCGGTCACCGGTGACGACGTCGACCGGTCGCACCCCGGTCGACGCGTGCGCGTAGGAGCCCATGACGTCGTCGGCCTCGTAGCCCGCCGCGCCCACGCGCGCGATCCCCACCGCTGCCAGTGCGTCGACGATGGCGGGGACCTGCAGCTCCAGGGCCGGGTCCACCGCCTCCCGCTCCGGTCCACCGCCCTCGGCGACCCGATGCGCCTTGTAGGTGGGGATCGCCTCCACGCGGAAGGCCGGGCGCCAGTCGTCGTCCCAGCACGCCACGAGGTGGGTGGGCTGGTAGCGCTCGACCAGCGACGCGAGCATGTCGAGGAACCCTCGCAGGGCGTTGTTGGGGGGGCCGCCGTCGCGGTTGGTCTCGGGGGGTACCCCGAAGAAGGCCCGGAAGTACAGGCTGGCGGAGTCGATCAAAAGACACTTCTCGTCCGGATGCTCGAGACGGATCATGAGACTGAGCGTATGCGCCTGGTTCGGTCAGCGACCCGAAGCGGCCTTCCATGCGACCACGGCAGTGATCGCAGAAAGGACGAACTTAGCGAGTTCCTGCCCCGCCGTGCCGCAGGCCTTGACGGTGTCGGCCCACTCGCGGATGGACTCCTGGAGTAAGCGGAGCTGAGACTCAGACATCGGGATGACATCGACGGGTCCGGAGACGCCCTGGGCCACACCGGAAAATTCGAGGCCTCCCAATGCACTCCCGACGCTGATTTTGAGGACGCTCTCCTGGGACATCCCAGCAGAGGGCCGCCGTGGGGTACCCCCGATGCCGAGGACAGATACTTGCGTGAACGCCGCCACGGCCTGACTTGGGCTCGGCAGCACGGGCGACATGAGCGACCTTCTCAGGGCGCGGAGTCGACTCGCCTCCTCGGGGTTCGCGGCGTTCTCTTCGGCGATGCGGAGGGCCTCGAAGAGGTCGGGGGGCGGCGCGGGTACTGGGGTGTCATCGTCCATGACGCAAGCGTAGGCGGCTCGACGGGTCAGGCGGGGAGACCCCGCGAGCACTACCTCGCGGTGCTTGGCCGGCGCGTGATGGGGCTGCTGGATGAGGCGAAGGGCGGCACACGCGCTGGATCGACGCTTAGGCCCGCCAGTAGGGCTCGTCGCAGAGCCGAGCGAGGCCTAGCCACGCGGCCCCCGAGAGGCCCAGTGGCCGGACCGATACCACCGAGACTCCCTCTGTGACCCGTTGTGCCACAATGGAATTCGCACCTTGGAAGCCACCCGCGACGTGCTACCTTCGACCCACGACGTCCTGACCGGGGGCGGAGAGCAGGAGGTTTTCTGATGGCGCGGGACACGACGACGATGAACGAGTCCGAAGAGGACGACGCGGTGGAGCTGGCCTACGAGGAGATGATCGGGCAGGCGCGGGCCACCATGGCTCGGGCCCTCGTGGCCCCGGTGAGTCGGGACGAAAGGGTTGACGTGGCGCTCGAGCTGGTGGCCTCGTCCGGCGTTGCGGCGAAGGCGGACGACGACGCGCTCGTCCGGATCGTCGATGCCCTGGCCGACGCCGCGGCGTAGCCCGAGAACGCGAAGAGCCCCCGCCCTCGAGAGGGGCGGGGACCCTTTGGGTCGACAGAACCGGTACCTTGCCGAGCATGTTGCAGAACCTCGGGGGCTGGGTTGGTGCTCTCCAATACGGAGATGTGGGGACATGGGTGGGGGGCGTCGGTACGACGGCGGCCGTGGCAGTGTCCCTTTGGCAGGTGAGGGGGGAGAGACGCGCGCGGCTCAAGACGGAGGCGGCCGACGCGGAATCGCTCCGGCGCAGCTACGCCGTTGGCGTATCGGCTTGGTACGCAGGGTGGGCCGAAGAGGAGAACCCTCTGATCGGACAACCGGACACCGAGGTCGAGATCGACAACCGCTCGGGCGCTGTGATCTTTCAGGTCGTCGTCACTCTCGTCTTCTCTCAGGGGATCGGCCCGACACGGGGAGAAGAGGCCGACGCCGATTATCGTCACCGTTCGGTTCTCGACGCGGTCCCTCCTGGACGGTGGCGCGTCACAGTGCAGGGCGGATGGGGCGGGATGAGCCGCTACCCCAGATGCGAGGTCGGATTCTCGGATCCGAACGGCAACCACTGGATTCGGAGAATCGACGGCACAATCGACGCTAGCCCTAGCTCGGCCCCTGAGCACTACGGCCTGGCGCGGCCCTACGCGCTTTCGTGGGCGCGGCCGGCCTCCTGAGGCCCCGTCAAGCGCTCTTGCAGGTCGGCGCGGATGAGGGAGCGCGAGGAGGACACGGAGACCCCGAGGGCCCCGTCGACGGCATGGGCGAGGGCACGCCATGCCGCCCGTGCCACGGCCTCCCGACGTC
>JALYVC010000124.1 GCA_030853445.1 Actinomycetota bacterium
GGCGCAGGCTGGGCAGGCCGCCGGTGACGTAGCAGGCCGACAGTCCCTCGGGGGCACGGGAGAGGTAGGTGAGGGTGACGAACCCGCCGTAGCTCTGGCCGAGCGTCTCCCAGCGCCGCCCGGCGAAGAGGACCCGGCGCGCGTGCTCGGCGTCGCGCACGATGGAGTCGCCCCGGAAGAGCGCGAGGTAGCCGGCCTGCTCCTCGGCGCCGCCCCGCTCGGCCAGGCGTCGCCCCTCGACCCGCGTGCTGCGCCCGGTGCCCCGTTGGTCGAGCAGGAAGAGCCGCCGCGTGCGCAGCAGCTCGCCGACCCACCCCGTCGCGGACAGCGGCCGGGGTGAGGAGCCACCGGGGCCTCCTTGGAGGAAGACGACGGCCGGCAGGTCCTCGTGGCGGCGGGCCGGGTCGACGACCTCGCGCACGAAGAGCTCGATCGTCTCGGTGGGGTCACCACGGTCGGCGGCGGCCCAGTCGAGCGGCACCTGCAGCACGTGGTCGGCGATCGCCAGACCGGGTAGCACGTAGCGGACCGGGAGGGATGAGGCAGACACCACCGCAGCGTATGCCGCCCGCCGCCGGCGGTGTGCCCGCGGCCGCCCGCGGAGTGGGAGACTGGGGGGGAGATGAGCGACCCCCAGCCCCTGCCCGAGCCCACCACCCGACCGGCTCCCGGTGCCCTGACCTTCAGTGCGCCCCGCCGTGGCAAGCCACCGCGCCACCTGGCCGACCTCACGCCGTCCGAGCGCAAGGACGCGGTCGTCGCGCTCGGCCACCAGGGTTTCCGTGCCAAGCAGCTGTCCACCCACTACTTCGAGCGGCTGGTCGAGCGGCCCGACGAGATGACCGACCTGCCCAAGGCGGTGCGTGACGACCTGGTGCACGACCTGCTGCCCACCCTGCTCACGCCGACCGTGATGCGCACGGCCGACGACGGCATGACCTTGAAGTCGGCCTGGCGCCTGCACGACGGGGCGATCGTGGAGTCGGTGCTCATGCGCTACCCCGGGCGGGTCACCATCTGCATCTCGAGCCAGGCGGGGTGCGGCATGAACTGCCCCTTCTGCGCGACGGGCCAGGCGGGCCTGACCCGCAACCTCTCGGCCGCCGAGATCGTGGAGCAGGTCGTCTACGCGGCGCGCCAGCTGCGGCGCGGAGAGCTCGCCGGTGGCGAGGGCGACCAGGACCGCGAGACCCCGCTGCGGGTCTCCAACGTCGTCTTCATGGGCATGGGTGAGGCGCTGGCCAACTACAAGGCGGCCATCGGCGCCATCCGGCGCCTGACCGACCCGGCCCCGGACGGGCTGGGGCTGTCGGCGCGAGGCATCACGATGTCGACGGTCGGGCTCGTGCCGGCGATCGACAAGCTGGCCGGTGAGGGCATTCCGGTGACCCTCGCGCTGTCGCTGCACGCGCCCGACGACGCGCTTCGCAACGAGCTGGTCCCCATCAACACCCGGTGGACGGTCGACGAGGCCCTCGACGCCGCCAAGCGCTATCACGACGTCACCGGACGCCGGGTCTCCATCGAGTACGCCCTCATCCGCGACATCAACGACCAGGCCTGGCGGGCCGACCTGCTGGGCCAGAAGCTGCGTGACCGGGGCAAGGGCTGGGTGCACGTCAACCCCATCCCACTCAACCCCACGCCCGGCTCGAAGTGGACCGCCTCCCGCCCCGGGGTCGAGCAGCAGTTCGTCGAGCGGCTGCGGGCCCAGGGCATCCCGACCACCGTGCGCGACACCCGGGGCCAGGACATCGACGGCGCCTGCGGGCAGCTGGCGGCCTCGACCGCCTGACCGGCATGGGGGGCGGCCGGCGCCCGTCGACGTCGGGGCTGCCCGCTGACGGGAACTCGTGGGGGTGGCCCGGCCGTTCACCGCCCGAGCGCACCTCTCCCGAAAGCAGCGATGGACCACCCCGACAGGCCCTTGGCCGCCACCCGGCCGCCGATGCGGTGGGTGAGCGGCCGATGAGCGTGGTGCTCTCCTTGTTGTCCCTCCTGCTCGGCGTCGTCGTGGTGCTGCTGATCACCGTCGCCACCGGATGGTTCGTGGCGCAGGAGTTCGCGTTCATGACCGTCGACCGCGCGCGTCTGGCGGCTGCGGTGGTCGGTGGTGACCGGGGCGCCGAACGGGCGCTGGCCGTCACCGGCCGCACGTCGTTCATGCTCTCGGGAGCCCAGCTCGGCATCACCGTGACCGGCCTGCTCGTCGGCTACGTCGCCGAGCCGCTCATCGGGTCTGCGCTGGGCGACCTGCTCGGTGGAGTCGGCATCCCCACCGCCGTCGGCATCACCGTCGGCACCGTGCTCGCCCTGCTGTTCTCCACCGTCGTGCAGATGCTCTTCGGCGAGCTCGTGCCCAAGAACCTCGCCATCGCCCGACCCGAGCCCGTGGCCCGGCGGCTCGCCCGCTCGACCACGATCTACCTCGCCGGGGCGGGCTGGCTGGTGGGCATCTTCGATGCCGCCTCGAACGCTCTGCTGCGGCTGCTGCACATCGAGCCCGTGCACGACGTGGAGCACGCTGTCTCCCGCCGCGACCTCGAGCACATCGTGGCCGACTCGGAGCGCAGCGGTGACCTGCCGCCCGAGCTCTCGCTCCTGCTCGACCGCGTGCTCGACTTCCCCACCCGCGACGTCGAGCACGCGATGGTGCCGGGCTCGCGCGTCGACGTCGTCCGGGCCGGGACCGAGGTCGAGCAGCTGCGCCGGCTGATGGTCACCGGGCACTCGCGCTATCCGGTGCTCGACGACGACGGGGAGGTCGTCGGCGTGGTGCACCTGCGCGACGTGCTCGGGTGGTCGCCCCAGGCGCTTGGGCGGCTGGCCGCAGACCTGGCGCGCCCCGCCGTGGTCCTGGCCGGTGCGATGGCCCTGCCCGATGCCCTGGCCGAGCTCACCGGGCGCCGCGAGCAGCTGGCCTGTGTCGTCGACGAGTACGGCGGCTTCGCCGGCATCCTCACCCTCGAGGACCTCGCGGAGGAGCTGGTCGGAGAGATCACCGACGAGCACGACACCGCCGGCCGTGACACCGACGCCGCGGTCGGCCCCGAGGTGGTGGGGGACGACCGGGTCTGGGTCCTGCCCGGAGACCTGCCGCTCGACGAGGCCGAGCGGGCGATCGGGCGCGACCTGCCCCGCGGCGACTACGAGACGGTGGCCGGGCTGGTGATCGAGCTGCAGGGGCGTCTCCCACAGGTCGGCGACGAGGTGCGCGTGCCGCTGCTGGCCCAGGTCGCCGACCTCCTCGGCGACCGGGAGCCGCCGAGCGCGCGGCTCGAGGTGCTGGCCGTGGAGCGGCACGTGCCCTCGCGGGTGCGGGTGGCCGTCGCGGACAGCCTCATGGACGACGCGGGTGGCGGCGACGCCGGGGCGCACCACCGGGAGGAGGAGGCGCGATGAGCGACCTGCTCGTCATCCTCGTCAGCGTGGGCCTCGTGGCCGCCAGCGCGTTCTTCGTCGCCGTCGAGTTCGCCCTGCTGGCGGCTCGCCGCCACCGGCTCGCCGACGAGGCCGGATCGAGCCCGGCGGCCCGGGCGGCGCTGCGCAGCGCATCCGAGCTGACGGTGCTGCTCGCCGGCTCCCAGCTCGGCATCACCGTGTGCACCCTGGCTCTCGGTGCCGTGACCAAACCGGCCGTCCACCACTGGCTCACACCGCTCTTCACCGGGTGGGGGGCGCCCGCCTGGGTGGCCGACCTGCTCGGCTTCGTCCTGGCGCTGGTCGTCGTCACCTTCGTGCACCTCGTGGTGGGCGAGATGGCCCCGAAGTCGTGGGCCATCGCTCACCCGGAGCGCTCCGCCCGGATGCTCGCTCTGCCCATGCGCGGGTTCATCTGGCTCACACGTCCGCTGCTGGTGGTGCTCAACGACGCGGCGAACTGGTGCCTGCGACAGGTCGGTGTCGAGCCCGTCGACGAGACCCTCTCGGGTCGCGACCCGCAGACCCTGCGCCACCTCGTCGAGCACTCGGCCCGCGCGGGCACGCTCGAGGCGAGGGAGTCGAGCCGGCTGAGCCGGGCGCTTCAGCTCGCCGAGGTGAGGCTGGGTGACGTCGTACGGGCCGGGGCGCCACCCACCAGCGTGCCGGCGGGGGCCACCGCCGCCGACCTGCAGGCAGTGAGCCGGCGCTCGGGCCACCTGCGCATCCTGCTCACCGGTGGCGACGGCACGGCCCGGGCGCTGGTGCACGTGCGGGACACCC
>JALYVC010000138.1 GCA_030853445.1 Actinomycetota bacterium
GAGCCCGGCGGGCGGCCGGCGTCAGACATCGCCCAGCCGCTCGCCGGACCCGACGCGCACGCCGCGGGCCCAGTCGGGCGCCGGCATCGCCTTCTTGCCGTGCGCCTGCACCGTGCCCAGACCCACCGCACCCGACCCGGTGCCCACCACGACCGACCTCTTCGTCACGACGACGACCCCCGGCGCCGGCGCCTCCGCGTCGGGCTCGAGCGTCACGGGCTGCAGCTTGAGGCGCTCGCCGCGGAAGGTCGTCCACGCACCGGGGGACGGCGTGCAGCCCCTGATCAACCGGTCGACCACGTGGGCAGGCAGAGCCCAGTCGACGCGGGCGTCGTCGACGCCCAGCTTGGGAGCCAGGGAGACCCCCTCGGAGGGCTGGGGCTGGGCCACCAGGTCACCCGACTCGAGACCGTCCATCGTGGCGACCAGCAGACCGGCCCCGGCGTGGGCCAGCCGCGCCAGCAGGGCCCCGCTCGTGTCGTCGGGGCGGACCCGCTCGGTCATCACGCCGAGCACGGGGCCGGTGTCGAGCCCCTCCTCGATGAGGAAGGTGCTGGCGCCGGTCACCTCGTCACCGGCCATGACCGCCCGCTGCACCGGGGCGGCACCGCGCCACGCCGGCAGCAGCGAGAAGTGCAGGTTGACCCAGCCCAGTCGCGGGATGTCGAGCGCCGACCGGGGCACGAGCGCCCCGTAGGCGACGACGGGGCAGACGTCGGGGGCGAGGTCGCGCAGCGCCGCCTGGAAGTCCGGCTCCCGGGGGCTGCGCGGGGTGAGCACCGGCAAGTTGAGCTCCTCGGCCCGCGCACGAATCGACGAGGGCAGCAGCGTGCGGCCCCGACCGGCCGGGGCGTCGGGTCGGGTGATGACACCGACGAGCTCGTGGGGCGACGCCACGAGGGCGTCGAGGGCGGGGACGGCGACCTCCGGGGTGCCGGCGAATACGAGGCGCACGGGCTACCGGCCCCGTTCCACGCCGAAGACGCTGCCGGAGAAGGTGCCTGTGTGCGGGCTGAACCTGACCGGTGGCGGCGCGCCGCCGCCCCAGTCGGTCTCGCGGATGGCCTTCATGGCCGCCCGCCGCTGCACGGGGTCGAGCCGGTCGACGAAGAGGATGCCGTCGAGGTGGTCGGTCTCGTGCTGCAGGGCGCGGGCCAGGACGTCGCTGCCCTCGATGCGTACCGGCTCGCCGTGCAGGTCGAATCCCGTAGCGACGACGCTGAGGGCCCGCCGGCAGTCGAAGCTCAGGTCGGGGATCGACAGGCACCCCTCGGGGCCGAGCTGGGTCTCGTCCGAGAGGGTGAGCGTCGGGTTGACCAGGTGTCCCACCTCGTCGTCGACCCACCACGTGAAGACCCTGAGGCCCACGCCGATCTGGGGCGCGGCCAGCCCGCGGCCCGGTGCGGCGAGCATCGTGTCGGTGAGGTCGGCCACGAGCTTCTCGAGCTCACGGTCGAAGTCGGTGACCGGGGCGGCGGGGGTGCGCAGGACCGGGTCGCCGAAGAGACGGATGTCGGTGACGGACAAAACCTGGCTCCAGGGTCGGGGTGGACAGACCCGTCAGTCTAGGTGGCCGGACGTCCACCGTCCGCGACGGCGTGCTCGAGGGTGCGGACCGACCGGCTCAGGAGGGTCCCGAGGGCGAGCCCGGCGTAAATGATCCCCCCGACCACGAGGACCGGCCCGGGGTCGAAGGCGGCGGCGAGCGCCCCGAAGACCAGGGTGCCCACCGGCACCGCCACGATCGAGCCGAGCGCGTCGTAGCTCGAGACGCGCGACAGCACGGCCTCGGGGACGTGCTCGTGCAAGGCGGTCGCCCACCCGACCCCGAAGACCTCCACCCCGGCACCCGCGACGACCATCGCGACCACGAGGGGGACCGTCGCCGGCGCGAGGCCCAGCACGAGGACCGGGATGCCGATGGCACTCACGCCGAGCATGCCCGCCCGCAGGGGGAACCGGAACGACAGGCGGAGCATCGTCAGGGTCATCGCGACCGTGCCGGCCGCCTCCGCCGACAGCGACAGGGCCCAGCCACCGACGCCGAGCGAGGCGGTGGTCGTGGCCACCACGGGACCCAGCACCGCGATCGCGCCCGCGTGGATGGCGTTGAGCACCCCGAAGACGACCACGACGAGCCACAGCCACGTGCGGGAGGTGAACTCGCCCCATCCCTCACGCAGCTCGGTGACGAGGCTCGGCGCCTCCCCCGCCCCGGTCCGGACCCGGCCGGGCACGTGCACCCGTAGCAGGCAGAGGATCGCGAACACGTAGCTGAGCGAGTCGACGGCGAGGGCCCAGCCCGGCCCGACCGAGACGACGAGGATCCCCGCGACCGAGGGGCCGATGACGGCGATCCCACTGCGGCTGAAGGACAGCAGCGCATTCGCCTGCTGCAGGCGCGAGCGGTCGACGACCAGAGGGACCACGCCCATCATGGCGGGCATCGTGAAGGCGGAGACCGCGCCGTTGACGGCCTCGATGGCGATGAGGGCGCCCAGCTGCGCCTCCCCGCTGATGACGAGGGCCGCGGCTGCGCCCTGGGTGAGGGCGGTCAGGGCGTGGGACACCTGCATGACGGCGGTGCGCGACAGGCGGTCGGAGACCACCCCACCGACGAGGAGGAAGACGACCATCGCAACGGTGCGCACCGCGACGACCTGGGCCAGTGCGGTCGCCGACCCGGTCAGGTGCAGCACCGCGAAGGCCAGGGCGACAGGGGCCATGGAGCTGCCGACCGTCGAGACGCTGCGGGCGGCGAAGTACCACGCGAACCGTGGGTCGCCGAGGGCACCAAGGGCGCCGATCGAGTCGCGCACCCTCATCGCTGGTCCTCGAGGCGGAAGGCCGCCACCGACAACGACGCCCGTACGGTGCCCAGTGCCCGCGGCGCGCAGGCGTGGGCGTGCATGAGGCGAGACGCCTCCGCTACGAGCGCGACCGCCTGGGCCCAGACCTCCGGGTCGACCCAGGTGTCGATGTCAGTGAAGTGGCCCGAGGTGTCGCCCGGCACGCGACGCACGAAGCGGCGGGGGACGGCCTGCGCCAAGGTCGTCACCTGGGCCACCCGGTCGGCCTCGGGGACGTCGCTCGGGTGAGCCCTCGAGGCGCTCCCCTCCTGCGCGAGCAGCTCCTCCCAAGGGTGGCGGTACTTCTTCGCCGTGCCGCCGTTGACCTTCACCTGTCCGTCGACGACGAGCAGTCCGGCGTCGAGCAGACGGCGCAGGTGGTAGCTGGCGTTGGCCTGCGTGATCCGCAGCTCGCGGGCGACCTCGGTGGCGCTCAGGCTCGCGCCGGTGAGCAGCGAGAGCATGTCGAGGCGCACGGGGTGGGCTACGACCCGCAGGCGGGCCACGGACCGGTCGGGGCCGGCCTGCGTCCCGGGCTCGACCTCGGAAGGGGGCTCGGCGCCGGTCGACGACATGGTGGCGAGTATGAGGTCGCGCGCGCCTGACCGTCAAACATCTGTTGGGGAGGTGTGGCTGCCTACACTCGACCTGTGTCGCTCCCCTCGTCCCGCCCCCAGCCCGGGGCCGACCTCACGGTACCTGCCGGGCCGGGTCTGCGGGCCGGTCTGGTGATCCCCGCCAGCGAGCTGAGCGAGCGCTTCTCCCGCTCGTCGGGGCCGGGTGGGCAGGGCGTCAACACCACCGACAGCCGGGTCGAGCTGATCTTCCGACCGGCGACCTCGAGCGCCGTGACGGCGCTCCCCGAGCCCACGCGACGACGCCTGCTGTCAGGGCTCGCGGCCCGGATGAACGGCGAGGAGGTCGCCATCGCGGCGTCCGAGCACCGCTCCCAGCGCCGCAACAGGGCGGCCGCTCGGGAGCGCCTCGTCTCCCTCCTACGCGAGGCGGCCGCTCCCCCACCACCCCCGCGCCGGGCGACCCGGCCCACGCTCGGCTCGAAGCGGCGCCGGCTGGCCGGCAAGAAGCAGCGCGGTCAGACCAAGGCCCGCCGTGGGCCGGTCACGGGCGAGGACTGACGAGCAGGCCCCGGCCCCTCCCACTCCCCGGCGTCAGCCGGCGGTCTCGACCGGGTCCATCCTCACGAGCACGCTGTCGGGCTCCTTGCGGGCGCTGCGCCCGGCCCGCACCGCCTGCAGCGCCCGGGCGAGCGTCGGCGCCTGCGCC